>CAYWJN010000039.1:18138-22508 GCA_964457455.1 uncultured Candidatus Cloacimonadota bacterium | reverse complement strand
GACATGCATGATCCAGGTGGTTTAGTCTGTATTGGAACTGAAGCAGACTCAATCAAATTCGGTGGCTTATGCAGTAATGAAACCAGAAATTACTGGAATGGCATAACTTTTTGTAATAGAAGAACTTCTAGAATAGAGCACTCGATAATTCAAAATGCATGTACGGGTTTGGCTTATAACGACACTGGGAAGCATAAATTAAATTCTAATATAATATCAAACAACAATGTAGGTATACGCTTCTATAATTCCTCAGTCTCTGATATTATTAAATGGAATTCTATAAACAACAATAATACCGGTGTTTTCTGTCATAATAACGCAGCTCCGTTATTTGCACCTGATGGTATAAATTCCTTTTATGATAACCAAACCGGTATGTATGTTTATAGTTCAAATCCGTCTTTGCAAACAGGACACAATAACCTTTATGATAATAGCCTTTACAATATGACACTTCGAAGGTTAGATTGGCAAATTATGGCAAGACAAAATTGGTGGGGTGGTGTTGGATATGATTATATAACCGGTACTTTGGACCCGGCAGATTTAGTAGTTTTTATTCCCTGGGATACAGAAATAAATATTGTTCCAGAAAGATCAGATACTTTAACTGTTTTTCAAGAAGCTTGTATTTTACTTTCTAACTTTGATTATATTTTAGCGTCTGACCTTTTTAAAGAAGTAATTGAAGATAGTCTCGAGACAATTGAAGACGCAATATCTATAGCTTGTCTTTTTACATGTTATCTAGAATTGGGCAATATTGAGCTCTTTGGGTTGTATATCGATGAGAGATTGACGTTTTCACCATCAACTGAACTTCAAGAATTTTTCTTGCATTACAAAGCTATGGTAAATAGGGCATTGGAAAACCCCAATGATGCAATAATTCACTATGAAGACATCATTCTGAATAATCCATCTTATGCGGATTCGTGCTATGCAGTTATCGATGTTGGTAATACATACCTGGAAGCTAATGGACGAGCAACAGGCAGGTTAATGTATTTGCAACCTGAATCTTTTGAGTCGCATTATAGAACGACTCAATTGCTTTTGGAGTCTATCAGAACAGGTAATCATATCCAAAATAATGCACCTCAATTGCAGAAGTGTGTATTGCACAATAACTATCCAAATCCGTTCAATCCAACTACAACAATATCTTTCACAATCCCTAAAGAAAGCAAAGTGGAACTAACAGTGTATAACATCAAAGGTCAAAAGGTTCGAACATTAGCTCATGGTAAATTTGATAAAGGTTATCATCAAATAATCTGGAATAGCAAAGATAACAAAGGGAAATCTACTGCTTCCGGAATTTATTTCTATAAGCTAAAAGTGAATGGAAAAGATAAATCTGTGAGGAAATGT
The DNA here is from genome assembly GCA_964457455.1 of uncultured Candidatus Cloacimonadota bacterium. Taxonomy (GTDB): domain Bacteria; phylum Cloacimonadota; class Cloacimonadia; order Cloacimonadales; family TCS61; genus JABMPU01. The sequence goes on along the minus strand of CAYWJN010000039.1, from coordinate 21,131 downwards.
TTGCTACTGAAATAAAGAACAGCTGCTAATAAATATTTCTGCGTTAAGCAAGAAGAATGTAGTAGGCTCGAAACATCATACGAAATTCAAACGCAATCTTATATTCACGATATAAACGTATTACACAGACAAGAGTGTCTGTGTGACTACACTCCGAACTTGACACAAAAACCATCTGAAAAAACTATACTTTCGTGTGCTAGGTGGGGAGTCAGCGGTGCCCTGTAACCCGCAATCCGCTATAGCGGGGCTGAATTCCTGCAGGAGAATGTTGATTTCCGGATCGGGAATAATAAGCGGCGTTGAGAATCAAGCCCAACGCAATTGTGAACTGTGAACTTTGTCAGGTCCGGAAGGGAGCAGCAATAAGCAGAGCTTACGATGTGCCGTTGGTCAACTTGGTTTGAGCTGGCTGTTATTTCTCTTTTCGGAATAGGCATCGAATGCAGGTGCACACTTATTTTGATTAGGGATTAGGGATTGTCGATTAGGGATTAGGGATTGTCGATTAGGGATTAAGGATTGTTGATTAGGGATTAGGGATGATTGATTACAGATGAGGATATTCGAATGAAGAATGAGGTGCTTGAATTATCTTTCAATTTTGCTGTGAAAATAGTATTGTTTTGTAGAAAATTGAACAAATCTTCTAGAGATAATTTTGTGATCAGTAATCAGCTATTAAAATCTGGAACATCGATAGGTGCCAACATAGAAGAAGCAAATGCTGCTCAATCTAAAAAGGATTTTCTATCTAAAATGTACATAGCTTTTAAAGAATCTCGAGAAACAAATTATTGGCTAAGAATAATTGTTAATAGTCAGATTGATGATAGTTCTGAATTAGTTGAGCTAATTAAAATATCGAAATCTTTGATTAAAATATTAAGTTCAATTACCAAGACAACGAGAGAGAATCTTGATAGTCACTAATCTTTTATTCCTCATTCCTCATTCCTAATCCCTAATCCCTAATTATAAAGGAGACAGTATGGCTGTAAAATATCAAATACCCAGGGGAACATTCGATATCCTTCCTGAAGATAGCTATAAATGGCAATATCTGAAAAACACATTTCGGGAAGTTACAAGACTGTTTAATTATAAAGAAATTGTAACTCCAATTTTTGAAATGAGCGAATTATTCGAACGCAGCGTTGGCGTCAGCTCGGACATCGTGCAAAAAGAAATGTATAAATTCAAAGATAAGAAAGGAAGAATCTTTGCTCTTCGACCCGAAGGAACTGCCCCGATTGTTCGCTCTTATGTGGAAAATAATCTTGGTCGAGATGGTGACTTATCGAAACTGTTTTATATCGGACCGATGTTCCGGTATGAGCGTCCACAAAAAGGCAGATATCGTCAACACTTCCAATATGGCATTGAAAATATCGGAAGCGAAAATCCATATATAGATGCTGAAGTAATAGCAGTTGGTTTCAATTTCCTCAAAAAGCTGGGATTGGATAACTTCGAATTGCAGATCAACAGTATTGGCTGCCCAAATTGCACATTGGATTATAATAAAGCATTAGTAAAATATTTCTCTTCTTATTATGATGAGCTTTGTTCCGACTGTAAAATTCGAATTAAAAAAAATCCCAAACGTCTATTGGATTGCAAAGTAAAATCTTGCAAAGAAATAGCAGCAAATGCTCCTTCAATGTTAGCTTATCTTGACGAAGAGTGCAAAACTCATTTCAATAATGTTCAGGAAAATCTCTCCAAAATCAATATTCCATTCAAAATAAATCCCAGAATTGTGCGCGGATTAGATTATTACACAAAAACTGCTTTTGAATTTATTGATAACAATTTAGGTGCACAAAACACTTTAATTGGTGGCGGCAGGTATGATGGATTGGTTAAACAAATCGGAGGTAATGATATTCCCGGAATCGGCTTTGCAGGTGGATTTGAAAGATTAATTGTTTCAATGGAAAAAGAAAAATTATATTTTGGAAAAGAACAAAACCCCGATGTTTTCCTGGTGTGTTTAGGAGATGAAGCAAAAGAATTTGGCATTTCGCTCCTTTCCAAACTGCGAAATAATAGAATCTCTGCTGAGATTTCAATCGATAAAAATTCTCTGAAAGCTCAGATGAAAGCAGCCAATAAAAGCAGAGCACAATTCGCATTAATTCTTGGTGAGAATGAAATTAAGAAGAAAGAGATAACTTTGAAAAATATGGAAACCGGTTCCCAGGAATTAGTGAAACTGACAGATATTAAAGAAAAGCTTTTGCAGATATTGAGAATCAAATAAATTTAAATAAGTTTTAGCAAATTTTACTTGACTCAAAAAGCTGGCACTCCAAAAAGGGGTTTGCTAAAAATGAAATCTGAATTAAATTATTATAAGAAAAAAAAAATAGGAGGTTTGCAATGAAATTAAAACCACTTGATGATCGAGTTGTGATTGAAGTTAAAGAATTGGAAGAAAAAAATGTAGGTGGGATTATTATCCCGGATACAGCCAAAGAAAAACCCCAGATCGGTGTTATAATTGCTGTTGGTACAGAAGATGAACTAAAAAAAATGGTTAAAGTCGGTGATAAAATTCTTTATGCCAAATACGGTGGAACAGAGGTAGATATCGAGGACAAAAAGTATATCATAATTTCCCGTTCCGATATTCTGGCTATCATAAAATAGTTGGAAGTATTATGAGTTTAAAAGAAATAAATCAAGATAATTTTGAGGAAGAAGTTCTGAAATCCGAAATTCCGGTCTTAGTTGACCTTTGGGCTCCCTGGTGTGGTCCTTGCAGAGCTTTAACTCCCATAGCCGAATCTATTGCTGGAGAATATGAAGGTAAACTCAAAGTTGTAAAACTTAATGTCGATGAAAGTCCTACCATTGCTGCAAACTATCAGGTTATGTCCATTCCTACTTTGTTAATATTTAAGAATGGACAAGTTGAAGCTCAGCTCATCGGACTTGTTTCAAAGGACAAAATAATCAGCAAATTTGAATCTTTGCTTTAAAATTTT
>CAYWJN010000039.1:0-18038 GCA_964457455.1 uncultured Candidatus Cloacimonadota bacterium | reverse complement strand
AAGAATACGAACTGCTTTTGCGGAAATTGGTTCTATTGAAGGTTCGATAACAGCATCCGGAATTGTAGTTCCCGAATTTGAGCAGGTTATCACAAGCCCTTTTCCTTCAACGATTGACAGTGTTTTTCATAAAGCGGGAGACAAAATTGAATTCGGTGAGTCAATCTTAAAATTGAACAATGAATTCACAATGATTGCCTATAAAAAACTTCAAGATGAATATGAAATGAAAATCAACAGAAAGAATCAATTAAAATTGAATTTGGAAAGACTGTTGATAGATTTGAGAAGTGAATATGAAATCATGGGTTTAAGAATCGAATCATTGGAAGCAAAAGTAAAAGCTCAAGAACATATCTATGAATTCGGTGGTGGTGCAAAAGTAAATCTGGACCAAGCTATTCTACATCTTAAAATAGCCAAACTCGAGCAGCAACAGATGGGACTGAAAATAGAGAACCACGAGGAATCCCTCCAAGCTGACCTGAAGGAGTTGGATTTAAGTATTAAAATTCATGAGAATAATATCTTTGAATTAGAAAAAAGACTTGAACTTGCAAAAGCCAAATCCGTTCGTAATGGTGTAATAACCTGGGTTAAAGACAATATTGGTGAAAATGTAAATCAAGGAGAAATCATTGCCCGAATTGCTGATCTGGACAAATTTAAGATTGAATCTAAAATTTCTGATATTCACGCAGCCAAACTGATCGTTGGAAATCCCATCAAAGCACGTGTAAATGAAATCGAGCTTAGCGGGAAAATATCCAGTATAGAACCAACAATAATAAATGGTATTATCACTTTTTTTGTGGAATTGGAGGATAAAACCAATGAATTGTTGCGCTCTAACTTGAGAGTCGATGTATCGGTAATCACATCCTCCAAGGAAAATATCGTAAGGGCTAAAAATGGACCGTTCATAAATGGTTCGGGTAAGCAGGATATTTTTATAATAGAAGGAAACAAAGCTATTAGGCGAACTGTTATCATAGGAGCAACAAATTTTGATTATGCAGAGATTGAAAATGGAGTAAAAGCAGGTGAAGAGGTTATCATTTCCGATATGGAAGATTATATTCATTATAAAGAATTGAAAATAAAAAATTAAATCAGGAGAAAGGATGAAAACAGTATCAATTGTATTTATTATTCTATTGATTATACAACTTTTATACTCTCAGACTAAACTGGAGAAAGCCAAAGAACTTTTGATAAATAATGAAAATGAACAAGCTGGGCAGATACTGGAAGAATTGGTTCAGGAAGATGAAAATAATGTTGAATACATCAGATTACTCGCTACAGTCTATATGAAATTATCACAAAATCCTGAAACCGGAATGATGAAGGCTATGAAGTATTTTAAGAAGTGTAAGAAATCCTTTCTTAAAACTATTGAATTAGATCCGGACGATATTGAAGCTAGAGTATTCCTGGCAGAAAGTTATTACTATCCACCCAAGATTGCAGGTGGTAATAAGAAAAAAGCATTGAAACAACTGGAAGAAATTAAGATCAGAGATTCTCAGATGGGAAAGAAAATCTCGATTGAATTCCTTATGTACGATGAAGATTACGAGCAAGCAATACAAAAGTGTAATGAGTATATAAACCAATATCCCACAGACTTAAAGATATATCATTATTTAGGAATGATCTTTCAGCAGAAAGAGGATTTTCAGAAAGCATTTGAAGCATTTGAAGCAGTCATTGCTGCAGATTCCACTGCAATAAATTCTTTGTATCAGGTTGGTAGGACTGCAGTTTTTTCCAGTGAAAATTTAGAAAGAGGAGCAGAATGTTTGAAGATATATCTGCAGAACGATCCTGATGAAAATAGTCCCTCTTTAGATGCTGCACATTGGCGACTGGGAATGATTTATGAAAAACAGGGAAAAATAGAACTAGCAAAAGTTGAATACGAAGAAGCGATTGAATTGAATCCCAAAGATAAAGATTATAAAAAGGCATTAAAGAAGGTTTTAAAGAAATTAAAATAGGAGAAAATTATGATTAAATTAGCAGAGATCGACAAAGTTTATAGAACAGAGACGATTGAAACAACAGCCCTGAAGCATGTTAACCTTCACGTTGAAAAAGGAGAATTCCTGGCTGTGATGGGTCCATCCGGTTGTGGGAAAAGTACTCTTCTAAATATTATGGGACTTTTGGACAAACCAACCAAGGGGGAAGTTCAAATTGATGAACTGGAAGTTAAAACTTTTGGAGACAGAAAACTAGCAAAACTCAGAAATCGGAAGATTGGTTTTGTGTTTCAAAGCTTTCACCTGATCAACGACCTTTCTGTAGTTGATAATGTGGAAATTCCTCTTTTATATAGAAGAATGTCGGGAAAAGAGCGTCGCAGGAAAGCTTTAGAAGTTTTGGAAAAAGTAGGGCTGAGTGCACGCACAAAACACTTCCCCCGACAACTTTCCGGTGGACAGTGTCAACGCGTAGCAGTTGCTAGAGCTATTGTGGGTAATCCGGAAATAATTCTGGCAGACGAACCAACAGGTAACCTGGATAGTGTAATGGGTGCTGAAATTATGGATATTCTGATGCGTTTAAATAAAGAAGAAAATACCACAATCGTTATGGTCACCCACGATGAACATCTTGCGAAACAAACTGAAAGGATTATTCGCTTATTTGATGGTAGTCAGGTGATGTAACTCAAACAATCTTGTTTGAGGTTTTGGAGTAAAATAACCGTGTTATTTTATACATCAACACGGTTGATGCACTCTAAAAAAAGGAGATTTCATGTTAAAAAATTATTTTAAAATCGCTTTAAAAGTAATGATGCGTCATAAGCTGTTCACGTTTATCAGTTTATTCGGGATCAGTTTCACTTTGCTCATAATAGTTTTATTTACTTCGGCACTGGATCATACATTCGGACCACATTATCCCGAGAAAAAGCTAGGAAGAACCCTATCGGTTACCATGGGAATGTTAAGATCAAAAAAAGGAGGAACGACTTCGGGACCTCTTTTCAGTCCTTATTTTCTGAATAAATACGTGAAGTCATTGAAGACACCGGAAAAGATATCCCTGTCTTCATTTCATAATCCCATAGTTGTTTATAAAGATAAAAAAAAGTTAAAACTGGGAATCAAATATACTGACAGTGAATTCTGGGATATTCTGGATTTCAATTTCCTAGAAGGAAAAGCTTTTAGCAGAGATGATGTAGATAATATTTCTAATGTAGCAGTTATCAATCAAAAAATTAAAGATCAATATTTCAATGGAGAAGAAGCAGTCGGAAAGTATATCGAAGCAGATGGAAAGAATTTACGCGTTATCGGAGTTGTAGAAAATGTTTCCATCCTGAGGATAATGCCTTATTCTGATATCTGGGTGCCAATGGGACATACAAAAGAAGATCTTAATCGAATTACAATAACTGGAAATTTCCCCGGTTGGTTTGCCATGGTTCTGGCTCACAGCAGGAAAGATTTTCCAAAGATTAAATCTGAATTCCAGAAACATCTGGAGAAAATTGAGTTTCCAGAGGGCAGATATGAATGGATTCTTACCAATACTTCGAGCTATGGTGAAGCATTTGCCAGGCAGATATTTCGCAGAGAGGAAGGAAATCTGGCTCCTTTCATGACCATCCTTTTTGTGTTGATGACCCTCTTCATGCTGCTGCCCACCATAAACCTGGTTAATATTAACGTGAGTAGGATAATTGAACGCTCATCTGAGATCGGCATCAGGAAATCTTTTGGAGCGTCTTCCCTAACCTTGGTGGGACAGTTCATTGTGGAGAATATAATAATTACTGTGATCGGAGGTTTTATCAGCCTGGTTATGGCAGCAATAATACTGTGGATGGTCAATCAGAGCGGTATAATTCCGGATACACATCTGGGATTAAACTTCAGGATCTTTTTCTATAGTATGATATTCGCAGTTTTCTTTGGACTTCTTTCAGGTGTTTATCCTGCCTTTAAGATGTCCAGATTGCAACCAGCAGAAGCTATTCATGGAGGTAAGAGATGATAAAGCATTTCTTTAAACTTATTTGGAATAAGAAACGTACAAATTTTATGACATCACTCGGTATCTTTGTTTCATTCATAGTTTTGTTCCTAGTATTGATCGCTGTTATCTATAATATCAGCAACTATCTTAAACCATTGGGTTTTTCCTATAAGGATGTCTGGTATATTTCAATGGATTGGAAAGACAGCTCTCAGGAAGAAATAAGAGAAACATTACTCCAATTTGAAAACGCTTTTAGAGGTTTTCCAGAAATTGAGGTTTTTGCTTATTCGGTATCTTTTATATTTACACCAGCAGTCATGAATATGACAAATTATGAATACGACGGCAGGGAAATAAGATGCAACATCAGGTATGCAAGTGATGATTTTACTGATGTGATGGGAGTGAAAATACTGGCAGGACGCTGGTTCGATGAATCTGATAATGCTTCCAGTAAAAATCCGCTTGTCATAAATAAATACGCAAAAGAAGAAATTTTTGGAGACGATACAGCATTGGGAAAAGCTATCTATAGAGATGAAACAGAATACATAATAATCGGAGTAATTGATGAATTCCGCAATGCAGGACAATTTTCAGGTTCCAGCAGTATATCCTTCAGGAGAATTTCTTTAAATCTGGACCATGAATTATCCCGTTTTTGCAGTGAAGCAATGGGAAGCAGAATCCTTCTTAAAATGAAGAAGGGAACACCATTTCAATTCGAAGAAACCATAACTAAAAGTCTGTCGAATATAGCTAAGGACTGGCAGGTAAAAATGAATACACTGGAATTATTGAAAAAATCAGCTACTCTCCAATCGCTAATCTTTCCTGTGATTTTAATTGTGGTCTGCGGATTCCTGGTTATCAATGTTGCACTCGGTCTGTTTGGAGTTATCTGGTATAATACGAATCGCAGAAAATCTGAAATTGGACTGCGCAGAGCACTGGGTTCCACAGCAATGGAAATCTATAAGCAGATTATCGGGGAGGCTTTGGTTCTTTCTACTTTTGCCATGATCTTCGGCAGCTTCTTTGCACTGCAGTTTACTCTTCTGGGTATCTTTAGTTTCATAGATACTAAGATATATATCTTTGCGTATATTTTCTCAATATTACTGATCTATGTTATTACTGCATTGTGTGCATTATATCCCAGTAAACTGGCATCCAGCCTGGAACCTTCAGAAGCGCTGCATTATGAATGACAGTGAAAGAGAAGAATTGGAGAACACGAAAACAAAATCCCCTTTTATCCCCCCTTATAAAGGGGATTTTGTTTGAACTCTCCTTTTGAAAGGGAGATGAAAAGTAGCTTAAAATTTTCGAACACTTGACAAACACATGGGATTCAAATTCATTAACTACGGAGGATAAAAGTGCATAAAATCTTAATCATTGACGATGATTTTGCAGTACAAACATCCTTGAGCCTTTTATTGAACCAGAATAACTATGAGACTGTTACTGCATCAAATCCAAAAGAAGCTCTGGATGTAATAAATGAAGAAATACTGGATCTGATAATTCTGGATATGAATTTCACAATGGAAACCACTGGTGAAGAAGGGCTGACACTCTTAAAAGAAATCAAAAACCTTTTACCAGCAATTCCTGTTATTCTCATTACCGCCTGGGGTTCTATTTCGCTTGCTGTGGAAGGCATGAAAGCAGGAGCAGTGGATTTTATCACCAAACCCTGGAGCAATGAGTTTTTCCTCCAATCTGTTCGAACCGCCTTGTGCCTTTCTAAGGATACTGAACAAAAGCTTACCCGTAAACAGATTGACTCAAAATATAATTTCGAGTGTATCATTGGAAAAGATCCTGTTTTTGTAACAGCACTGGAAGGCATTCTCAAAACAAACTTACCGAAAAAAGGCTTGTCTGGTTGTTCACCACGTTCAGCGCAAAATTCAAGATAGTCATCAATTGAGTCTCTAAAAGCCTGCTCAATTTCATTGACTGTCTCTTCTTGAAAAGTAATTATATCTTTTGTGTCTAAAACTTCACCGTGAAATATATGTGCTTCATCGTCATATTCAACATATCCGGAATATCTTTTGTATCTTAACATAATTTTACTCTTGCTTCTATTAAAAAAACGTCTCATAGATTTTAACTTTGTTTCTTTTTTTTACATCATTCATTTGTATACCTCTTTTGTTTTAAAATGGATGAACCTTGCGAACGGTCGGAAACCTTCCAACGGTTGAAGGTAACATTGATAGAGTATTTTTCCAAAAAGATAAATAATGTATTTAAAGGTTATATTTTATCCGATAAACTCATTACCTACTTTACGTGCACGTTCCGGTTTATCCAGATTTATACTCAAAGCCAACCCGATTTCCACCAATAAATTCCATCCTGCACTTAAATATACATAAGGATTCATCTCGCCAGCCTCCGGAACACGTATAGTAGTAAAAGGAGTATCCCTGTCTGCAATGGCTACTACTGTCAGTCTCACACCCTTAACCAGAACATCCTGAAATTTTTCAATTTCATCATCGATCGGATCTATTACAAAAACAATGTCATTTTTATCCATAACCTCTTCAATGCCATGAACAGCATAAGTGCCTTCCAGAAAGTCCGACTTTTTGCGGGTGATTTCATTTGTTTTCAGGGTTAGCTCTTCTGCTACACCATCATTATAACCTGCAAAATAAATAGTTGGAGCTTTTGTTGCTGCTTCGATAATGGTCGGTTCAATCTGCATTGTCAGAGCCTTTTCAATCTTTGCTGCCAATTCCGAACACATTGATGCAGTATTTTTTTTATTGATATGCCAGAGAATCGATTCATAAAACAGAGCTTGTTCAATCACACTCTTTGTAGCTGCTACTGCTTGTTCCCAGCCACAGGTTAGAATAAACGTTTCTTTGCAAGCTTCTTCCAGAAGTGTTCCTTTGTTTGCTGACAGGGCAAAACGATTTTCATTTCCTATTTCAGCCAGCTTTTTCGCAAGTAATACGACCTCTTTGGTTCGTCCGGAATTTGATGCACAGAAAACAGCAAATCTGAAAAGGTCATATTGTGCGGATTGACGGGAACCGTCAGTGGCAATGCTTAAGTCCAGTCCCCAGGTAAGAGCTTTGCGAATAGCATTTTTGGCAGGAAAGATGCGACTGGAACCTTCACCTGTGAGAAACAGTTTGCCAACAGATTCAATTTTCTCTGCCACTTCTTTTGTCTGGTCCGGATTAAAATTTTTCACTACATCGATGGTATCCATCATTTCCCGAACTAATGCATACTTTGAGTATTTTGCTTCATTAAGATTCATAACTTATCTCCTTCTATATTATGTTTTTTACTTCAATTTATCTTTTTGATTTCTTCTATTAATTTCTTAAATTCCTTTGTTTCATTTCGTACTTGTTTCACAAAACTGTTGTCTTCAATGGTTCCAATTGCTGCAGTCATCTCAGTCACATTTCTGTAGGTTGCCTGTCGGAACGGATTATCAAAATCCTTTTTCCTGGAAACATAAACCTGATCGCAGATAAATTCCTGGATTTCTTCCGTTTTATCTAAAACTGATATCCACTGTTCTTTTGTGAGGATATCTGTTCTAAGTATTTCGCAGAGTGTAGCATAAGCATGTTTTTGTTTTTCCAATGGATATCTTTCCCAAAGAGTATCATACCTGTGATGGATTTCTGTCCATTTAGCCAGTTTGCCGAATCCAATATCAGCTCGCAACAAATCGACATCTTTCTCAGGAATAAGTTGCCCTCCCAGGTTTACCCATTTTTTTTCACGTTTTCCTTTCAAAGCTTTACACATCGATGAAAGATCAGCTTCCGGATTTACATTCAAATATTCCATCAGATTCTTAATAGCATAATAATGGAGCATATCATAATAGGCATGATAAGATTTATGTGCTTTTATAATCACAACCTTCCGCTTTGATTTTTCCATGTTTTCACCAAGAATTTCCAAACTGTTTACCTGCTCTTCAGGTCCCAATAGAAGCTCACGTCCAATTTGTGCGAGTTCTTTCTCATCTTTATTATCCGACGAATCACCTCTGGTGCGTAATTGAGCTTTGGCAGTCCAAATTTCCAATAATCGAAGAGCATTGAATATCTCTTCTACAGTATCAGGTGCCAGAGAATCAAATTCAATATTTTGAATCTTATTTCTACGTTTGTCACGATTCATGAACTTCCAGGAATTTCTTGCCAAAGCATACATATTGTATAACCACCAAAAAGCTGGCAAAATTTCTAATTGATCTTTTGCTTCATTGTTATTGAGAAGTGAAAACGGCAGCGGTATATCAAGCTCAGCAGGATAAGCTGCTTTGGAAAGAAGTACAAAGGAAGCGAACCTACAGGAATGCTTGACACTCGTGCATAATCCCGGCCAGAATCCACGTCCCGCTTGAATTTCATTATCGTTTGCCCTGCTATTATGATTTGAGCCGATAGTAGCACCTGCAGCCATATTACTTTGTCCCATAACTAAAGATGCAATAAGAAATGAATTGTTATGATGCTGTTCGTGTGCCGGGAAGATGAGATTGTTCAAAACTTCACAGCAGGAAATGGTGGAATTATCTCCAAGAAATGAGTTGATCAGCCGTGCTCCGTATTTGAGATTTGAATTATCCCCTAAAATAAATCGTATTGCCTTGCAGCCATAGAAAATATGACAGCCAAAACCGATTATCCCATTTACTAATTCTACTCCTTCTCCTATCTGTGTGGATTCTTCCTGAGATGAATTTATGGTCAGGTTTTTAAGTTTATTAGCACCTTTAATGTAGCAATGTGAACCCACTTTTACATCCTTGAGAATACGGGAATTCTTTATCACACACTGATTTCCTATTGAACCGTAAAAACCACGATGAGAATCAAAACTGTTTTGTGTAATCTCTTTCAGTCTTTCTTGCAAGGCTGCATCATCGCGATATTTTGCCCAAATATAAGCATCAGCTGTTATCATACCATCAAAAGGTAAAATCTTACGGCAACCGGTTTCATTCATCAAATCCAACCAGATACGCACTTTTTCCGGTTCACCTTCTTTGATAATCCCATTGCCGAATTTGGCATGATTTGTTGTATGAACTTCGTCGATATTTGATAGTATGCAACGATTTCCAATAATATAATGTGATAAATATCGAACATGATGAATTGCTACATCATCTCCTATATCGCAAGAAATAATGGTGCTGTTTGTAATGCCAACCGGTAACTTAAGCTCGTGATGTTCAAGAATTACATTTCGTACACTGCCGATTCGTATAAGCCCGAAAAATTCCGAATCGCTTATCTGCCCGGGATCAAATTGATCTGTAACGAGTATTTCATCCCAGTTGCCGGAAGTATTGTTGTTTTTTATGAGCCTGTTCACTTCATCCGAGCGTAGATGTCGCCACTCTGCTTTTGATTTTGGATTCTGGATGTTGCGATAATAATACTCATCTCTTCCATTTGGAAGGTACTCTTCAGGAATAAAATTTCTACCAAGGCTATTTGCCGGTAGAATTGAGACAGTATCCATATGATACTCCTACTAATTAATTTTTTTTAACAAAATCGTAGAGAGAAAAAAAATCACTTTTTATTTGTCAAATTAAAAATACGGTAAGAAGGGAGAAGAAGAAAACAGAAGGAAAGGGATTTGTGATTGAGTTTTAATGAAATTTATTTTAATATTTACTACCCTAAACTCTAATTTAACCTATGAACCAGTTTCATCAATACAAAGTGAAATTATAAACAATTGGCTATTTAAAACACCCGTTGTACTCAATGTGACGAGAATTTAACTATCTTTGGATTAACCAGTCGTTCAAAGTCTTTGTATGCTACTTTCATTAATTCCGAATGGGAACCAGCGTTGAACGCAATTTCTTCATCTTCAGTTAAACTTTCTGCTACATACACTTCCATATCATAAAGATTCCCAAAAGGTGGCATAGCACCAACATCACACTGGGGAAATGTATATTCAAATTCCTGTTCGCTGGCAAGTTGGATGTCTTTTGCTCCAATAGTCTTCTTCAAAAGAGCAAAATCTATTTTGTTTGAAGCAGGAAGAACAGCCATAGCCATTTTACCGTCCACTTTGATTATTACTGTCTTCGCCATTTCTTTTCCCGGGATGTGTGCAGAAGCTGCAATTTCCTGGGTTGTATAAGCAGTTGAATGTTTGATGGTCACATATTTAACTTTGTGGCTGTTCAAAAAATCCTTCAGTTTTTTTATTGGCATGGTAACCTCCTTTATTTTTTTATATAGTTATTTAGTAATTTTGATCCTTCACATTATTATTTCTAATTCTTTTACTATAGGAATCAAGAAAAAAAAATCTCAGGATGCCCAGTTCAATTTTAATTTCTTTTGAGAATGGGCACAATCTTGAAGATAGAGATTAATAAGATTCTGATAGGGTACTCCTGTTTCTTCAGATAATTTCTTGAAATATTCGATTACATCAATTCCCAATCTAAGGGTTACCTGTTTTTTCAGATATTTCCCATAAGGACTCTTATGGGACTTTGAAAAATCATATTCTTTTCTCATAATAAAAAACTCCCGTATTTTTTTCTTTCATTTTTGGTTGCCTTTCGAGCTGAAATAATTCTTATAATCATTTCATCCTCTTTGTAGCAATGGCACACAACCAATATCCTTAAAGAAGAGCTTAATCCCAGGATGATGAACCTCTCCTCTGATTTGGAATGATCAGGGTCATAAATTATTCTTGCATAAGGATCGGTAAAGACTGTTTGGGCTTCCTCAAAAGAAATTTTATGCTTTCTGAGATTCTCTTTAGCTTTGGTTTCATTCCAAACAAATTTCAAATCCTTCATAATTATAATATAATTATATGTTAATTAATTGTCAATTATTTTTAAATATTTCTACTATCCTTTCAGCAGTTTTTCCATCCCAGAATTTTGGGATTTTTCCTTTTTTTATCTTACCGCTCAATATTTCCCTTGCTTCTTTTATGATGTCTTCAGTTTCAAGTTTCACTAGCTTATTTGTTCCTTCTATGATTGTGATGGGTCTTTCTGTGTTTGGTCGCAATGTAAGGCAGGGAATTCCAAAATAAGTTGTTTCTTCCTGTATACCACCGGAATCCGTGAGAATGAATTTTGCTTCTATCTCCAATTTGATGAAATCATAATATCCTATCGGATTAATTAGAAGCAGGTTTTTCATTTTTTTTACTTTCTCGTTCAAACCAAATATCTTGATCTGTTTTTTAGCTCTGGGATGGATAGGAAAAACTAATTTAATAGATTTAGATATTTCATCAAACGCATTTAGAATTTTCAGGAAACCCTCTTTGTTATCAACATTGGAAGGGCGGTGTAAAGTTATCAAAACAAACCCATTGGGCTTAAGATTATATTCTTCAAGAATATTAGAACTTTCAGCTTTTTCTTTATATTGAACCAGCGAATCTATCATTATATTTCCCACGAAATATATCTTTTCTTTAGAAATACCTTCCTTAAGAAGATTCATATCTCCATCAGGAGATGGCGTGAGCAGAAAATCGGAAATCGCATCTGTCATCAGCCTGTTCAATTCTTCCGGCATTGTTCTATCAAAACTACGCAATCCGGCTTCGAGATGAGCAACCTGAATATGAAGTTTTGCTGCATCAAGAGCACAGGCAATAGTGCTGTTCACATCTCCGGCAACAATTACCAAATCAGGTCTATCTTTCAGCAAAACTGCTTCATATCTCTCCATTATCTTACCGGTTTGCTCTCCATGAGTTCCCGAACCAACTTCCAGGTATTCGTCGGGAACAGGCATTTGCAGGTCATCAAAGAAGAACTTGCTCATCCGTTCGTCATAATGCTGTCCTGTATGGATCAACTTAACTTCAAATTCATCGGGAAATTTTGCGAATTCTTTGTAAAGCGGAGCCATCTTCATAAAGTTCGGTCTGGCTCCCACTACTAAGTGAATCTTTTTCATATATTTTCCTTTTTTTGCTCACGGATCTTCACGGATTTCATGGATTTAGTTTTCCAATAAATCCCCTTGAGAAGGGGGAATAAAAGGGGATTTAATCATACTATTATTCCACCACCCAGAAGCTGGTTTTCTTTGTAGAACACAGCAGATTGTCCGGGTGTAATTGCTCTAACGGGTTTTTGTAATTCAATTGTTAAAAAATCATTCTTTTGTATGATCCCATTTACAGATACTGGTTTGCTGTTGTAGCGTATCTGGACAGAAATACTTTTTATATCTTCAGGAAAATATCCTGAAATCCAATTTATTTGATTTATTGAAAACCTGTCATAGAGAAGATCATCAGAATTATCTGTGACTACAATCATGTTATTTTTCACATCCAGTTTCAGCACATATAAAGCTGAATGCCAGGGTGTATTCAAACCCTTCCTCTGTCCAATGGTATAAAGAGGAAGCCCTTTATGTTTTCCAATAGTTTTTCCATCTATATGTACGATCTTGCCCGATTTGAGTTCTATATGATTTTTCAGAAAATCCTCATAATGTCCCTTAATAAAACAGATTTCCTGGCTGTCTTCTTTATCGTGAACAGGAAGTTCTAATTTATTAGCGATTTTTCTTATTTCTTTTTTAGTGTAATCTGCAATGGGAAAAAGAGTTTGGAAAAGTTGCTGCTGATTCAATCCCCACAACATATATGTTTGATCTCTATCTTCATCTTTGGGTTTGTATAAATTATAAATTTCGTTTTCAACGAGCAATTTAACATAATGTCCTGTGGCTATTTTTTGAACTCCGAGTTTTAATACTTTGTTCAGGAAAACACCCCACTTTATGGTTGGATTGCAAAGTGTGCACGGGTTGGGTGTTCTGCCTTTTGAATATCCCTTAATAAAATCAGCGATAACTACCGATTTAAATTCTTTAGTAATATCTAAAACATAATGCTGGATATCCAGTTGCTTGCAAACTTGCTTGGCATCTTGAATAGCAAGCTCGGAACCTTCATCTTTACCAAATCCGAATTCAGCATTATCAAAATGACGCATGGTCACACCAATAACATCATGACCTTCCTGAAGAAGAATAGCTGCTGCAACCGAGCTATCCACTCCGCCACTCATAGCAACTGCAATTTTCATGATATTTCCTTTTAGCAACTAACTAAACGAACATTTTTTTAAATCGAAGTTATTTTTTATACTGTAAAAGAAGTGTCAATTAATACGATTTGATTAAACAAAAAAAGACACAAGCCGGAGCCTGTGCCTTCATTTTTTGGTTTTAAAACCTTGTTAACAACTTGACACCAAAACCTGATTTCCTAAAAAAAGATATGATGTATAAGGAACTAAAACCAAGACAATTAAAAAAAATTAATAAAAGGAGTCAAGATGAAAAATTACAGACTCGGAATTGATTTGGGAGCAACATCTCTCGGTTGGAGTTTAATTGAATTAGATGAAAACAATGAACCGGTAATATTAGAAAATGTTGGAGTCCGTATTTTCCCGGATGGTAGAGATGCTAAATCTAAAGAATCATTGAATGTTACTCGCAGAATAGCTCGTGGAATTCGTCGAAATCGAGACAGATATCTGCAAAGAAGAAAGTATCTGTTAGACAGATTAGTAGGATATGGCCTAATGCCAATAGATGAAAATGAACGAAAGAAATTGAAAGATATTGATCCCTATTTACTTCGATCAAAAGCATTGGATGAAAAATTAACTCTTTTTGAATTAGGCAGAGTTATTTTTCATCTAAATCAACGCAGAGGTTTTAAAAGCAACAGGAAATTTACAAATGAAAAAAAAGAAGAAACAAAGATGGAAGGTTCAATAAACAAAGTAAAGCATGAGCTTGATCTTGAATCTACCGGAGCCAGAACTTTAGGAGAATATTTATATAATTTGAATAAAGATAAATCTTCCAAGGAACAGGTTCATCGAATCCCCATCAGAATAAGAGATCATGGCAAAGAATATAATCTTTACACCGAACGTTCCATGTATGAAAATGAATTTGAGAAGATCTGGAACAAACAAAAACAATACCATTCAGAACTTACAAATGAAATAAAAGAGCATCTTCACAAAATCATATTTACACAAAGAGATTTGAAACAACAACCCAAAGGAAAATGCCGATTTGAAATAGATGAATTTCGTTGCCCGGTTGCTTTTCCGATTGCTCAACAAATCAGGATTTACCAGGAAGTGAATAACTTGATTTTACTGGATTCTGATCGATACAAACATGAACTAACAGATGAACAACGAAAAATAATTATTGAAGTTCTGCTTTCTCAGGCTACGACATCACTCAAAGCACTTCGCAATAAACTCGGTAAAGAATATAAAGACTATGAGTTTAATCTGGAAAGCGAAAAGCGGGCAAAAATAAAATGTGATGAGACAGCAAGTATAATGCGTAAGAAAGAGTATTTTGGAGACAAATGGGATAAATTGAAAGATTATGAACAAGATGAAATCATAAATCGCTTAGTAAATGAAGATAATATTAAAGAAATTGAGGATAATTTAATTAATTGGTTATGTAGTTCTTATGGCTTTGATGAAGAAACTGCAGAAAAAATAAAGTTTATACGTTTACCACAGGGAACAAGTAATCTCAGCAAGAAAGCTATTAAAAAAATTCTACCTTATCTAAAAAAAGGTTTTAACTATTATGATTCGACAATAAAAGCCGGCTATACAGACAGAGAAACCGGAGAGATCTTTGATGAAGGTAATTTACCTTATTATGGTGAAATTATGGAACATCATGCATTATTTGGGAATAAGGAAAAGTACACTAAAGATGAACCGGAATTGTATTATGGTAAAATCGGTAATCCTACTGTCCACATTGCTCTTAATCAATTGCGAAAATTCATTAATGCACTTACAAAAAAATACGGTGCTCCAACTCAAATTGTTATAGAATTAGCTCGTGAATTACCTTTAGGAAAAGAGAATCTTTCAAATCTGATTAAAGAGCAGAGTGATAATGAAAAAAACAATGAAAGAATCAGAAAAGAGTTGGAAGATATCGGTGTTGAAAATAATTACCATAATCGATTGAAATACAAACTCTGGGAAGAACTTGATAAAGATCCCGTCAAACGATGTTGTCCTTATACCGGCAAACATATTCCTTTAAATGCAGTTGACGGCTTATATTCTCATCAATTTGAGATTGAACATATTTTGCCTAAATCTAAAACTTTCAATGATCGACCCTCAAATAAAACAATATCTTACTATAAAGCAAATCGTTTCAAAGGGGAACGTTCACCCTTTGAAGCATTTGGCGGAAGTCCGGAAGATTATAATTGGGATAAAATTCTTAGACGTGGTCTAAGACTACCTGAAAACAAACGTTGGCGTTTTTATCCTGACGCTATGAAAGACTTTCGAAATGAAGGAGAACTGATTTCACGGTTGCTGACTGACACGCAATACATGAGCAAAGTAGCCCTTGAGTATATGAGTTACGTAAGCGGGTCCAACAATGTCTGGGCAATTCCGGGTCAATTAACCGCACAAATAAGAACTAAATGGGGATTAAACAAACTACTTTCTGAGGATGGCAAAAAAAACAGAAAAGATCATCGTCATCATGCTATCGACGCTTTTGTGGTAGCTTGTACGGATAACGCTTTACTACAGAAAGTAGCAACTGCTGTCAAACAATCAAATAATCGATTCATCGAAAAAATCCCTCTCCCATTTGCAGATTTCTCTTTCAATGAAATGCAAAAAAAAATAAATGAAATTGTTGTTTCCTATAAACCCGATCATGGAAATGCCAAAGCTGCAATCACCGATGGTAAACAAAAAGGAAAACGAAAAACAGTAGAACAACTGCATGATGGAACAGCTTACGGATTTGTTTCAGAGGATATAGAGAAAGAAAAAATAACTCTTTCTATTAGAAGACCTTTAATCAGTTTAAATAAGAAAACAATAAAAGATATTGCATCACTTAAAATTAGAGATGAATTATTAAAATTAATTGATGAAGACTCAGGTAATGAAATAAAAACAATTTTATCAAAATATTCTGAAGAAAATGGTATTAAGAAAGTAAAATTAATTCTTAAGGAAAAAGATAAGAAAACTGTAATTCCGATTCGCAATGAAGAAGGAAAAGTTTATAAATACTATTTTTCAGATAATAATTACTGTGCCGATATCTATTGCCCGGACAAAGGTAAAAAAGCTGGAAAATGGCAGATAGAAATAATTCCTAGGTATTATGCACACCAGCCTGATTTTGAAACGAGATGGCACAAAAAGTATCCTATACAGAAAGACATTAAGATAATGCGTCTATTTAAAAATGATTATGTTGCTTACGATGATAATGGTGAACGAAAGATAGGAAGGGTTAAAAAGATAACGAATGATCTCGTTTATCTAAGAAATCCAAATATAGCATTGGAAATAAAGGATAAATCAAGTTGGGCTGCATCACCTAAACAATTACAATTGAAAAATGCCCGTAAAATTGGTGTCGATATTCTGGGTAGAGTTTTCGATCCAAAACAGAAAAATGAAAATAGTTGAAATTAATAAGAATAATGTTTACTTGAGTATTTATCACGGTTTTCTGCAAATCAAGCAAAAATCGGAAGAGATTGGCAGAGAACCTTTGGCAGACATCGATTCGATCATCGTCAGCGGTTTCGGCATCAGTTATTCGCACAACCTGCTGGCAAAACTTTGTGAATTGAATATTCCCCTGATAATCTGCGGTAACAACTTCATGCCGACCGGTTACCTGCTTTCCCATTGTGCAAACTATGAACATACAGGCAGGTTGAATTTTCAACTTGAATGTTCTCTTCCCCTCAAAAAAGGGCTTTGGCAATCGATCATCAAAAAGAAAATAACCAACCAAATGAATGTGCTGAATGAAGTGGGAGATGAAGCAAAAGATTTTAGTAGATTGATCGATAAAGTAAGATCGGGAGATCCGGAAAACATCGAAGCCCAGGCTGCCGCTCGTTATTGGCAACGTATCTTCGGCAGGCAGTTCCGTCGTAATTTTGAAATGCCGGGTATTAATAGTTTCCTCAATTTTGGTTATGCAATTGTGCGCAGTTGTGCAGCTCGAAATCTTACTGCTTGTGGTCTGGTATCTGGTATCGGCTTGCATCATCATAACAAACTCAATCCATTTTGCCTGGCAGATGACATTATGGAACCTTTCCGTCCTTATGTGGACAGAAAGATCATCGAAATGAAAGTGAAAGAAGTAATGGAACTAACCTCTGCCTGTAAAAAAGAACTGGCAAATCTCCTGAATGAAAGATTTTTAATGGAAAAGGAAAGACTCACTTTGGATAATTGCATTAAGCAAACTGTATTATCTTTGCTCTCTTCATTCAAATACAAAATGAATATGATAAAATTCCCGGAATTCTATGATCAGCGGACTTAGACTCATGTGGATGCTTGTGATGTTCGACCTACCCGTTACTGAGAATGACGATCGACGCAGAGCAGCTAAATTTCGCAAGTTTCTGTTGGATGAAGGATTCAATATGAGCCAGTTTTCCGTCTATCTCAGGTTTTGCGGTTCGCGGGAAAAGGTAAAATCCTACAAAAGAAAAATTGAAGCGAATGTGCCTCCCAATGGAAATATCAGTATCCTCTGTTTCACCGATATACAATATGGTAAAATCATAAATTATAGTAACCGGCAACGAACAAATCCTCCTAAAAAATCGCAGCAATACGTCCTTTTTGGCCTGGAATAAATTGGTTTTTTGAAATACAAAAGCGGCTAACTCAATCCTTTTAAAAGGTTTGAGCAGCCGCTACTTTAGGAAATCAGGTTTTGGTGTCAAGTCGCAACTGTTATTGGATTGCCATCATAAGGAAAAAACTTTAGGAAATCAGGTTTTGGTGTCAAGTCGCAACTGATCGATAATATCTCCCTGGTCTGCATTTGACTTTAGGAAATCAGGTTTTGGTGACAAGTCGAAACAGTGTTAGCAAGGAAAAAAAAGAAAGGAAAAATTTAGAAAATAAGGTATTGGTTTCAAGT
>CAYWJN010000038.1:0-23324 GCA_964457455.1 uncultured Candidatus Cloacimonadota bacterium | reverse complement strand
ACTCGTGGTGATGGCTTTGAAGGAGAAGTTGTAACAGAAAATGTAAAAACCATAAAATCAATCCCTCATAAAATAAAATACAAAAATCCTATTGAAGTTAGAGGTGAGATTTTTCTTCCTTTAAAGGAATTTGAACGAATAAATGCTGAAAGAGAAAAAAATGAAGAAAAACTTTTTGCCAATCCCCGTAATGCTGCAGCTGGCACAATAAAACTGAAAGATTCATCAGTCGTTGCTTCAAGAAAACTTGATTCAATTATTTATGCAGTTGGTTTTCTGGAAAATAATTCGGTTCAAACACAAATCCAATTATTGAATTTTCTGAAAGATAATGGTTTCAGAGTGAATGAGTTCACAGAATTTGTTTCTAGTTTTAAAGATATTGAGGAATATTGTAATTTATGGGACAAAAAGCGTTCTGAATTAGAAGTTGATATTGATGGGATTGTCATTAAAATAGATGATTTTTCTTTGCAAAAAAAAATAGGATTTACTGCAAAAAGTCCAAAGTGGTCTATTGCCTATAAATTCAAAGCAGAAGAAAAGGAAACCCAGCTTATCGATGTGAAATTCCAGGTGGGCAGAACCGGTGCAGTTACGCCGGTGGCAAAATTGAAACCTGTTTTTATTTCAGGTTCTACTGTTTCCAATGCAACACTTCATAATGAAGATGAAATAAAGAGATTAGATTTGAAATTGGGAGATTTTGTTACGATTATTAAGTCAGGTGAGATTATTCCCAAAATAATAAAAGTTAATCATGAAAAACGACCTGATGATGCACAGGATATTAAGTTTCCGACAACATGTCCGGTTTGCGGAACTCCTTTATCAAAGGAAATTGATGGAGCTATAACTTATTGTAATAATATCAATTGTCCTGCTCAGGTTCAACGTCGGATTCAGCATTTTGCATCCAGGGAAGCTGTGGATATCGAAGGACTGGGAGAAGTAGCTGTCAAGCAGCTTTTGGAAAATGATATGATCTCCCGGATCGAAGATATTTATCATATCGATTTTGATAAATTTCAGACTTTGGATAGGCAGGGAACGAAATCTGTGGAAAATCTAAAAGCAGCTATTGAGAATTCCAAAACGCAAAAATTTCATAAGTTGTTGTTTGGATTGGGAATACGCTTTGTTGGTTCTCGTACTTCTAAGATTCTTACAAACTATTTTTCCGATGTAGAAGAAATGATGAATGCATCTTATGAAGATTATCTGGAAATTGAAGAAATTGGAGAGAAAATTGCTCAATCTGTTTATGATTTTTTCAGAAATGAAGAAAGTTTGCAAACGATTCAAAAGTTGAAAGAAGCAGGTTTGAACTTTTATTCAGAGAAAATTGAAAAATATAATTTGTTGGATGGACAAAAGTTTTTGATTACAGGAACTTTAGAAAATTTTAGTCGAAATGAAATCAAAGAGGAAATTGAAAAGTATGGAGGGAAAATTATTTCTGCTGTAAGTAAAAATCTGAATTATTTAATTGTTGGAGAGAATCCGGGTTCTAAAGTAAAGAAAGCCCAGAAGATAGGAACCGTGAAGATAATATCTGAAGTTGAATTTTTAGAGATGATTGGAAAATGAACCACAAAGTCACAAAGACTCAAAGGTATAATTTATGTTAAAAAATACCTCTCGTTCCACACAAGAGCATTGGAACAAGAAATGAGATCTCCTCTTTGTGCCTTCGTGTCTTCGTGGTAAAAATGAAAAACTTAGTGAATCTTAGCGTACTTAGTGGCTAATAAACAAAAATGAAAATATTAGAGCGATATATCCTGAAAGAAAATTTTAGACCTTTTGTGGTTTCACTTATTGTAGTTACTTTTGTGATGCTGCTTGATAGAATAATCGATCTTTTGAATCTGATAATCGAGAAACAACTCGATGTTATTTCAATAGCTTCGATATTCGGATTAAGTCTTCCGTTTATGCTGGCACTCACTGTTCCAATGGCTGTTCTTTTGGCTACGATTTTATCTTTTGGAAGACTTTCCGTTGATAATGAACTGATTGCTTTCAAGTCTTGCGGAATAAATATTTATACATTGATGCGACCGACAGTTATTGCAGCTCTTATTCTTTCTTTTTTTATGGTTTATTTCAATAATGAGGTTTTACCGGATACGAATCACAATCTTAAGAATTTGATGATAAAAGCAAATTACCGACGTCCGGTTACAGCTATTAAGCCCGGAATTTTCAATACATTGGAAAAATATACGATCTATGCAAAAGAGCGTGTAGATGATGAACTGCTGGGAATTCTAATTTATAATCGTGAAACTTCAAAATTTCCTTTAACAATTTCTGCTGAGCGTGGACAAATCGAACTTTCTGATGGAGGGAATAGTCTGAAAGCAACTCTTTTTAATGGACAGATGCACGAACGAGATGCAAAGAATCCGGATAAATATCAGATTAGAAGGTTTAAAAAATTCGTTCTAAATCTCCCTGATTTGGGTTATCAAATGAAAGAAGGCGGTTCTGATTATCGTGGTGATCGCGAACTTAGCTCCAAAGCAATGCAGGAAAAAATCAATGAAAGATTATCTGATGTTTCATCGATTCAACAAGAACGCGATGAACTGATTTTGAAAATCGAAAAACTGAAAACTGACGAGCTTCCTCAAAAAGAGAAGGACAGAAAATTAAAAAAATATAAAAATTCATTGAATATAAAAAATGATAAGATTGCAAATCATGAGAGAAGAATCCATCAGTTTCAGGTTGAGATTCATAAGAAATATGCGATTGCTTTTGCCTGCTTAATTTTTGTTTTGATTGGTGCTCCCATTGGAATGATGACCAGAACTAGCGGCGTGGGAATGGCATTTTCCGTCAGCTCTTTTGTTTTTCTGGTTTATTATGGAACGCTGACAGGTGGGGAAGAGCTAGCTGATAGAGGTTTGGTTTCACCATTTCTTTCAATGTGGATTTCCAATATTATTTTTGGGATAATCGGTATTTATCTTGTTGTCTGGTCTGTGAAAGAGATGAAATTTATTGATTTGAAAGGGTTTGGTAAGAAGATAGTTAAGATATTCAAAACGAAAAAAAGTAGATCAAGCACTCCTGTTTGAGAAAAACCATCCCAAAGCAGAGGCTTTGGGTCGAGAGCGATGTGAGAAAAAAGGGGAAAAATTAGAGAACCTTAGTGTTCTTCGTGGCTAAATAAAAAAATGAAACTTTGTGTCTTAGTGTCTTCGTGGTAAAAAAATGAGAATATTAGATAAATATATTTTAAGAGAGTACATTAGAACTTTTGTAATTATCATTATAGCGTTTTCGGTTTTATTCATTGTTGTTGATATATTTGATAGAATGCCCAGATTAATTAGACGTGGAGCATCTATTGACGCACTGTTGATGTATTTTTTGTTAAGACTACCTTATCTTTTTTTATTAACTTCACCGGTTGTCGTACTTCTAAGCGGATTATTTTTGATGAATATTCTTTCAAAATACCATGAATCAATTGCTATTAGAGGTGCAGGAATCAGCATTGTCAGAATGGTTACACCTTTATTCTGGTTTGGATTTTTCTTCAGCATTATTATTATGCTGCTCGGAGAATTTGTGCTTCCAGTAGCTGAGGAACAGAGACAATACATTTATAAAGAAAAAATCAGAGGTCAGAAAGTTGAAGATAAAAAGATGCGTTCCCACATTTATTACGTGGGAAAAGACAATAATCTCTATTACATCGGTTTTTTTGATGGATATCGAAATATCCTGAAAACAATCGATATTACAACTTATAATCCTCAAAATGGGAGAATCCAGAGAAAAATTACAGCTTCGAATGCTGTTTGGGAAGATGATGAATGGCACTTTGAAAACTGTTATATCCGCACATTTGAAAATGGGATTTTGCAGTCTAACCAACAATTTGATTCTACCACCATCGAAGAAGTGGATGTAACTCCTATCGACTTCATAAAAAGTGCCAAAAAACCAATGTCCATGAATTTCTTCGAATTACGGGATTACATTAATAGACTGAAAAAAGTAGGTGAAAAATACAATAGAGAATTGGTTGAGTTGAACTTTAAAATTTCCTTTCCTTTTTCTAATCTGATAATTCTGCTTTTCTGTGTTCCGTTGGTTTCCGCTTCTTCTCGCAGCAGAGGACGAGGAATAATATTCGCAATCGGTCTCCTCGTTTGTTTTTTGTATTTATCTGCTTTGAGGATTTGCCAGAGTCTGGGTTACAGTGGAGTCCTTTCACCCATGTTTGCTGCCTGGTTCCCGAATATAGTTTTTGCTTCCATTGGAATATTTTTTGTTATTAAAGCAGAGGTATAATTGAAAATCTTAATGGTTCTGGAAAGTGGATTTCCTTCGGATATACGAGTTGAAAATGAAATTGAAAGTTTACTGAAAGCAGGTCACGAAATTCATCTGGCTTGTTTCACAAAAACATCTCAGTCTGAATTTGAAAAATATAATGGATATTTCATTCATAGAAAGATGATTCCTAAGATCATTCATAAGAGCAGTGTTGCTTGTTTAAGGTTTCCAATATATTTTAACTTTTGGAGGAAATTCTTAAAGAAACTATTTTCAAAATATGATTTTGAAGCAATTCATATTCACGATTTACCTCTGATAAAAGTTGGTATCGAAATAAAAAATGAATATAATATTCCACTCATAATAGACTTGCACGAAAACTTTCCTGCAGCAATTGAAGTTTATTCGCATACAAATACAATTTTAGGAAAAATCTTATCACCTCCAAAACTCTGGCATCAATATGAACAGAAATATCTGAAAAAAGTTGATAAAATTATCACAGTTGTTGATGAAGCAAAAGAACGCTTAATCAAACTTGGAATTGAGCCGGATTTAATTACAGTTGTTTCTAATACGTTAAATTTGGATAAATTCAGATTACATAAAAGAAATATAGATGGTAATTTTTTAACATTGATTTATGTGGGTGGATTGAATATTCATCGTGGAATTCAGATTGTTTTGAAATCTCTGGCTAACGTTATCAGGGAAATTCCGGAAATTAGATTCTGGATAGTTGGAGAAGGTTCTTATAAAAATACATTGATCCATCTGGCAAAAGAACTTAAATTAGAAAAAGATGTGAAATTCTGGGATTGGCAAAATATGGATAAAATTTCCGAATTACTGTCAAAATCTGATATTGCATTGATTCCTCATCTCAAATCAAATCATACGGACAGCACAATTCCTCATAAACTTTTCCAGTATATGTATGCACAGATTCCAATTATTGCATCGGATTGCGAACCGATAAAACGTATTTTGAATGAAACAAATACGGGTTTGATATATGAAAATAATAATATTTCTCAATTAGCAAAAACAATAATTAAATTGGCTGCAAATAAAGAAAAATATGATTCTTTAATAATAAACGGGAAAAAGTCAGTTTTAGATAAATTCAATTGGAATAATGATGAGAAAAATTTGTTGGCTATATATTCTGAGTTAGAAAATGAAAGATAATCTGAAAATTTATGAAGAACTTGATTGGGGAAATCTTTTGGAAAAAGACCTGAAAGACAAAATTAAGATTATTAGAAATGTAATTCCCGAAGATGTGAAAACCATCTTAGATGTTGGTTGTGGAAATGGAGTAATCACAAACGAATTGGGAAAATATTATGATATAACAGGTTTAGATAGAAGTGAGAAAGCACTCTCTTTTGTAAAAACTAAAAAGCTCAAAGCAAGCTGTGATAATATTCCCGTTGAAAATAATTCTTTTGACCTTGTTTTTTCAAGTGAGCTTTTAGAACATCTTACGGATGAAATATTTTACAAGACAATAGAAGAAATAAAGAGAATTACTAAAAAGTATATTCTGATTACTGTTCCATTCGAAGAAAATATCGAGAAAGCTTTGATTCAATGTACGGAATGTGGATTCATTTACAATCGTTCGTATCATCTGAGAAGTTTTTCATTGGAAAAGTTGATTTCATATTTTGAAGAATTCAAATTTGTTTATAGCAAAACGTTCGGAATTAAAGTCAGATATTATAATCCATTTATCGTAAAACATAAACATAAAATCTCTCCTTCTGTTTCCTGGATTCCTTATTTCTGGACTCCGCTGGAAAAAAGAAAAACAACCTGTCCCAACTGTGAAAAGAATTTTGTATATAAATATCGCTTTAATTTTTTTGCTTTTCTTTGCGATTGTTTGAATGTAATAATATCTCCTAAAAAACCATATTGGTTGTTGATAGTAGCAGAAAAAGGAAATAATTTGCTTTAATAAATTATGCAAAGCAGAATAAAAGATACATTAAAACACTCGATGATTTACAGCATTGGAAATCTTTCTACAAAGATAATCGGATTGGTTCTTTTACCACTATATACATCCAAATTATCTCTTCTGAATTATGGTAAATTCACGATTTTAGAAATTACCAGTCTGTTCATGGTGATGGTTTTCAGTTTAAATATCTACTCTGCAATGTTGCGCTGGTGTGCGGAAGATGAAAATAGAAATAATCAAAAGACCATTGTTTTTACTGCATTTTCCACCCTTGTTGTCATTATCGCTTTTTTGAATCTCGTTTTAATTCCATTAAGAAATTCGTTTTCAAATTTGTACTTTGGAACTTCCGAATATTCTTTATATTTTCTTGTCCTGTTTTTGTCGGTTTCATTTGAAATTATTAATGGCATTCCTTTAAATCTTCTGCGGTTACAAGAAAAATCCGTAAAATATATTATCCTGGTTTCTGCAAGATTGATCTTGGTTTTAGGTTTGAATTTCTATTTTTTGCTGATTGCCAATATTGGAATCTTAGGTATTTTCCTCAGTCAGTTAATCGCTCATTTTCTGCTGTTCCTGGTTTTGATGCCGCTAATTATAAAAAATATTAAACCTCAATTCGATTTCACCTTTTTCAAAGAAATGGTAAAATATAGTTCTCCACTTATTTTTACCACCTTAACTGCAATGCTGCTTTCTCTTGGAGATAGATTCATCATCAAATATTTTTTGGATTATTCAAAAGTTGGGATTTATTCTCTGGGATATAAAATCGCAGGTGTGATTAATGTTTTCGTCATTCAATCTTTTACTTTAAGTTTTTTACCAATTGCCTATAAAATGTTTGATAAACCTGAAGCGAAGAAATTCTATTCTAAAATATTAACCTATTTTTCTCTAATTTTATTATTCTGTGCTTTAGGACTTTCCTTATTTTCCAGAGAGTTTCTGGAAATTATTTCTAAGAATAAAGAATTCTGGTTTGCATATAAGATTGTTCCGCTTTTATGTTTAACGTTTGTTTTCAAGGGTATTCAGTATGTTTTTTCTCTGGGATTTCATTATGTGAAAAAAACAAAGTACAACGCTTATATTGTGATTTGTGGTTTAATAGTCAATTTTAGTTTGAATTTTATCCTGATTCCCAGATTCGGAATTTGGGGTGCAGGAGTTGCCACTGTAATCTCGTCAGTTTTTATTGCAGTTGTATTCTATTTTTATTCACAGAAATTTTATTTTATCCGGTATGAGATCATAAAAATACTCAAACTCATTATTTTTTCAATCATTCTGTTCTGCCTATCTGTTTTCACTCAAGATTTAAGTCTGGTTCTCAGAATTTTATCTAAAATTGTTATTTTATCTGCTTTACCAATCGGTCTTTATTTTCTGAAGTTTTTCGATAAAGTTGAGCTTCTGAAATTTCGGGAGATCTGGAATAGTCGATTGAAATTGAATTCTTATAAACGATCATAGTTATTTAACAAAATTTTTCTATTTTTTAAAATTTATAAACAAAATCTATATACGGAGAAATTAATACTTCATCATCCATAGAATCATTTCGTAAAATCATCTTTTTTATATAAGAAATGTCTCCAAGTTCAAATTCTAATAACTAAATTTTTATCAAGAAGGGACTCTTGATTTATTAATTTAGATTTATTATTTTCTATCCGGCTTTGAGTTTAATTGATAAATGTTTACATTATTGAAAATAAAACTTAATTTTTCACTTTAACAAAAGTTGAAAACATCTATTATTTTAAAAGTATCATCCTCCTCGTTTCTTCGATTTTACCTGCCGTTAGTTTATAGAAATAAATTCCTGATGAAACAGGTTGGTTCTTTTCATTTTTCCCATCCCAGGTTATGGAGTAGCCGACTCCGTCGGCTACTGTGGAGAGAGACTCTCCACACTCCAAAGTTTTCACTTTCTGTCCTTTCAAATTATAAATAATTATCTCTGCGTTCTCAGCGTCCTCTGCGGTGAGATGAAAAGAGATTATGGTTTCAGGGTTAAAAGGATTGGGATAGTTATTTAATTCAATTTCCAATTCAGTAACAGAACTATCATCTGTATCCACAGAATAATCTGTTAGCATAAAAGTCCCATTGTCTGTACAACAGACAAGGTTTGTATAAAGTAAGAAAGGATGATATGTGAGTTTATTAACATAAACATTTGGAAGTCCGTTATTCATGAAAGTCAGCTCATCCGTCCACAAAGCAACACCCTGACTGGTTCCTGCAGGTTCTTCCCAACCCACAAAAATATTTCCGTCTTCATCGAATGCAACAGAACTCATCATAGTATCATAAAATTCAACGTCCCAATTTACACCATAATCAGATGAAAACCATAGTCCTGAAAAATCCGATGTACCGGGGAAAATACCATATACAATTTCATTTTGGCTTATTTCCAGATCGCTGATATTTACTAGGGTATTTGAAGGATACCAGTTTTCTCCGGCATCATCAGAATAATAAACTCCCTCACTGGTGGAAACTACGTAATTGCCGTAATAAGAGACCATATCATAACAGTACTTTCCATTAAAGAAATCCACAGTTTCCCAAACTGATGGAGCTTCAGTTCTCATCAATCCCTGTTCGCCACCAACATAATATTTATTGTCATTCCAACAAAAATAAATGAATCTCGGATTTACAAACAATTCACTAATGAAAAATTCAAAAGTGATAAAATTGAAAAAGTAGATGCCATCTGAATAGCTTCCATCTCCCATAGCCACAATAAGGTCTGCAGTTGCCATGAAAACCTGTTCAGTATCCCAGACCGGTAAATTACTGTAGTGATATTGCTCCCAGTTTCCACCCATATTTATCCAGATTC
This sequence comes from uncultured Candidatus Cloacimonadota bacterium, assembly GCA_964457455.1. Taxonomy (GTDB): domain Bacteria; phylum Cloacimonadota; class Cloacimonadia; order Cloacimonadales; family TCS61; genus JABMPU01. Next base: position 14,187 of record CAYWJN010000038.1, on the reverse strand, counting down.
CATCCGAAGAACTTATTATTTCGTAAAAAATTCCACCTCCCCACAGATTGAAATTGTTACATTCCACATCTTCAGGACCAAAATTTTCCCAAGTGTATGATAAACACAAACTCGGAATTACAAAGATAGCTACTAATAATGAAAAATTCTTGATTGTTTTCATGATTTCCTCCTATTTAAAGTTTAGGTCATATGCCCATAGGAGAATTGACAAATCGGAAGTTAATTCCGGTTTGGATAAAAGATAACAAGGAGAATCCTATGGCCAAAAAAATTAACAAAGACATTTCAAGATTGAAAAGTAAAAATGCCCGAAATGCAATCATTCAAAAATTGTGTGATGACTTCAATCTGACTCCCATCATTGCTGAAGCTTTTTATGCTCAATTTTCTCAGTATTATCAGGAACATGCCAATATTGAGCTTTCCAGCGGTCAGATAGCTTATGAAGCTGTAGCTGCTGATGAACCTGCCGGAAAACATATCCGTCTTACTCGCAAGAAAACAGTTCGTTTAAGGCTTTATGATACTGCATCAGACCTTGAAGTAGTTGCTGAATACGGAACCGCAGGTTTGCGTCATCATAGATTAGCAAGACTCACAAGGCAAGCATACGAACAGGGAGCTTTATTAAGTTATGAAGATCTGGCACTTCTGCTGACAACCAGTGCATCTACTGTAAAACGTGATGTGCAGCAATTAAACAGAGAAGGCAAGTTCATCATAACTCGTGGCACAAAGTTGGATATGGGACCGGGTCTATCCCACAAAACCATAATCCTCGATTACTACCTGAAAGGTTATTCATTCACCGAAATTGAACGCCTAACAAATCATTCTGAACGAAATGTGAAGCGTTATCTGGCGGATTTTATTCAAATTGCTTCTCTTAAAAAACAAAACTTTAAACAAAATCAAATCCGCTTAATTGCTCAAAAATCTATGAGGATAGTTCAGGAATATCTGGAACTTTTCAAATGTTATTCTTCACAGAACAATGAACGGCTTAATCAACTTCTCTCTCCAACTGCTCCTTCAGAGGACGCAAAAAAAAAATCTGCAATTAAATCTTTACAAGGAGGTGAAAAAGATGAGTAAATTCGTCACGAAAGAACAAATCCAGTTAAAGAAATGCCGCCGATTGAAAGATAAAAATCTGCGTCAGCACCTGCTCTATCGGTTTTAGTTCAAGCACATTAAAGAAGAAAAGAATTAAACGATGGACTGATCAAGCTTTTGACCAGGGAGCTCTTCTTAATCAACTTGCTCTTTCCATTCTTCTGGGAGTTTGTGAATCTGTCGTTAGCAAAAATGTTAATGAAATCCTAAAAGAAGGATACCTGCTGCCAACACGGGGAAATATTCATGATATGTCCGGGGCGATTACTCATAAAAGAGAAATTATTACCCTTTATCTGGAAAACTATCTTACTCCGGAAATTGCTATCAAAACCAACCACAGCAAAGAAGCTGTCGATCGTTATATTAACGATTACCACCGAGTGGAAACACTTTGGGCTCATGGTATAACCAACCTTGATGATATAAGTCATCTGTCACATCTATCGAAAAGAGTTGCACAGCAATATATCGATTTATTACCGGCAAAACTAAAATCTTATAAAGAACAAACTAACAAAAAGATTGGCTCTAAAACTCACATTGTGAGATTTAAGTTATCCGGTGAAACGGAAGCAGGCTCTGCTGGAGAGCAACCCGGCAGGGATAGCCGGAACAGAAAACAGGTTTGGACTCCGGGAAAATATCCCGGAAGTCCAACCGGTTAAATCTGTTTTCTGTATATGCATTTAAAAAACTCATATTCTAACTGTCTGCAAAACATACAATTAGAATATCCTCTGGTCATATGATACTATTTCATCAGGATCATTTTCTTGGTAGAAGTATATTTTCCTGCATTCATTTTGTAGAAATAGACACCACTCGATACATTTATACCGTTTGCATCTTTACCGTCCCAGACAATACTGTAATAAGCTGCTTCAAGATGTTCATTGACTAATGTTTTTACATATTGTCCCTTAATGTTGAATATATCAATCCTTACTGGTCCTGCTTCATTAAGTGCAAAATTAATTGCTGTCTCCGGATTGAATGGGTTAGGATAGTTGCCGTTCAGTTCTGTTACAAGTGGTATCGGTGTATCACCTACATCAACTGTAACTTCGGCATCATCAGAAAATCCGGATTCCCAATCACCACAATATACCGCTGTAACATTATAAGTGTGTGTACCAGCTGGTACGTTTATATCAAGATAGAAGATTGAGGTTACATTACCGATCAAATCACCATTACGATAAATGTTGTAATATTCGAGGTCCCTTTCTGCAGGTGCATCCCAGGTTACAAACACATTGTTGATACCTTGAACTACTGCTGAAAGATTCTGAGGAGGATATAGAATAACTGTAACTCCCTCCTCATTAGAAGGCTCAGATTCTCCGTTATCGTAAACCGCTGTTACCCAATATACGTAAGTTCCACCGTCTAAGCACTCATCATCATAAGTTAATACGGTTGGATCAGTGATTTCAGCAATCTCAGTTCCATCGCGATAAATATTGTAACCAAGCAGCATACGGTCGTCACTGTTACTGTTATTATCGATGCGACGTGAATGTGAATAAGCAACATTCACGTTGCTGATTGTTGGAATACGTGAAGTTACGTTTTTAGAAACTCGTGTAACAGCTTTTGTAAAGTTATCGATATTAGTTTTAGGTTTCGTATTTGCAAATACAGTAGTTTCTCCACTATCTGTAGTTGTTGTTCCATAAAGGACAAAACTAAGGTCATAATCTGTTTGAGCTGGCCATTGAGTTGATCCAGGAACCCAAGTAGTATTTCCGGTGCCAAAACCATCAAGAGGATTTTGCCAGTGGAATTCATAACCTATAAGTGGAGGAGCTTGACGACTCCAATACCATTGTCCACCAGTACCAAAGTCCATACGACCTTGTACAGATATCCAATATGTACCTTCCGTAAGTGGAGTATCCGGAATTATGCAGAACAGATTTCCATCTACATCCGGATCTGCAGCTACATCGAGATATTCAATCAGCAATGTGCCTGGCATACCGGCATTATCTTCATAGATCCTTACATTTGCCAGATCACAAGGACCTGCATCAGAATAAGAGCCAAGTACATCAACTTCGTTAATCATCCAGGTCTCTCCTGCAGGAATTACAAAGTCATCTGCACCTTCAGCATCATAAGTATCATAAGCTGCTTCAAAATCCTGTGCACTAATGCCACCATCTGTTCCCGGGTTATCCATCTGGCTCCAAAGAGCACCGCCTGCTCCACTCGGTGGTTCCCACTCAAGATGTACATCATTATAATCGAATACTGTGGCAACCAGGTTTTCCGGTGGTAAGAGTTCAGTAGGAGTGAATGTGAATGGTTCCCAGATAATATCAGATTCACCACCAGCAGGAGGATCATCATAAACTGCAGAAACACCTGCTATGTAATCCTCTTCATATATTAGAGTTACATAATCCTGGAGTGCACATTCAAGTTCTGTTGTAGAAGTGATAAATTGGACTGGATTAATCAAATCATCGAGCCACACATTATAACCCGTAAGCTCATCGCTTGGTTCTGCACCAACAACAGCATGTTCAAAGTCGTCGAAATAGTACGTTACAGTATCACCTGTGGGAGCTGCTGCAAAGAAATCTACTACGCCAAGCTGACACATTCCAGCACTTCCCCCAGACTGCAGACTCCACTGCCATCCATGAACGAAAACACCATCAACGGAATATTCTGCCTGGTCACCATCGAGGTCGATATCGAGGAGACATTCGAACCAGGCTCCGTTTGGATATGTGAATGTGGCCGAATTTGAACCTCCGGCATTGATGTAACCTGTTCCATCGGAAGCAAAGTAGCTTTCTATTGCCCATTCGTTTCGTAGATCGTCTCTACTCTCTCCTGTAAAATCATGCATCAGGTTAAAGTATCCGCCGCAACCGGCTGCAACATAAAATTGGAAGCTTACTGAATAGTGTCCTGCGGTAAGGTTGCCAAACTCATGTATTATATCTGATGCTGCACCTTCGATTTTAACTGAATTTGCTCCACTGTATGCCTGCTCATCACTTACATAAGCATCGTCAGCACCACCGGGAGTTCCACTCCAAGGTATCCAGTCTGTAGTTTGAGTACACAGGTATTCTCCTGCTGTATAAGAATCGAAGTCATCAAAGAAAATTGATCCTCCTGGAGGTTCCCAGGTAACGATTCCGTAATATTCATCTACTTGAACGTTCTCCGGTGGGTCAAATTCCGGCATTGGTTCTAATTCAAAATTAACTGTAGTTGTTTGACCTTCCAATACTTCAACGTCTATGATAGTAAGATCGGAATAACCAGCAGCCGAACAAGTAAAATTATACGTACCAATCGCGATATCGAAAGAGTAAGTTCCATCCACACCACTGGTTGCTAATCCGGCAATATCAGCATCTTCGATTGGTAAACCTGTTACGTTATCGGTTACTGTACCTGCAACTGTTCCTGTTTGAGCAGGTGGACCACCACCGAGAATTACATCATCCACATACCAGTAATTGATGTTCCAGGAATATCCATCAAAAACCCATGCAAGTTGAAAAGTGGATGAACCGACATCATTATTATCTATTATGATATTTTCGGTTGTTGCAGACAAATTTGCTGCAGGCCAGCTTTGAACAATATTCCAGGTATTACCGTCACTGGTTGTTTCCAATCGAATATCGTAGGTTCCACTGAAATGATCGATGGAATGTTTGAATTCCAGTTCTAATGTAGAAGAACCTGTTGTATTAATCGGCAAAGAGATCATTCTTTGAACTGCTGTAGTAGATGGGCTCCAATTGAACCGGGCTTCCGGAGCAGTTCCACCTGCGTTACTGCTACTATTTCCTCCCCAGTTATTACCACCGGAAGTTGTCCAACCTGCAGGCGGGAAAGTTCCAAAATTTTCTTCGATCAGATAACCACCTATCTGGGCTGCGAATGAACCTGTACCTGTAATACCGAGATCTGCTGTAATATCAACATTAAATGGAGCCATATAAGCTTCCGGAGTATTTGCTGCTGATGTTGCATTGAATGATTGGTCTGCATTAGAGCCATAAATCAAATCTCCATAGGGAAGAGCTCCGGTTGTATTAAGCGTTATATACGGATCTGTTGTTGTCAATTCACCGAAGACATTATATGCATCAGATGAACCGCTGTTTTCTATAGTTACTGTTATATCTACTGTTTCACCCGGATCCCACAAATAGTCACCATTACCTGTTGCTGTATCATCAACAAGAAATCCTTCCAATCCCAATATAGGAGCAAACGCATCGATACTGAAAGTGCTGTACCATGTATCTTGAGCAATTGCTTCCAGGTCAAACAACATTATATGTCCGTCCGGAACGTCATTAGCAACTTCAAATGAGAAGGCTCCGTTTACTGTAACGATTGTATTAGGATCAATATTGCCATAGATTTCAGTTCCGTCTGTGATGGTTACATAAGGATCGGCAGATGTGATATTAACAACAACGTTTGTAGCCTGTTGATTACCAACATTGTTTACACTCAAATCCAAACCGATAGTTTCACCGTAATCTGCAACACCATTTCCATTTCCAGCAGAATCATCGATTATGTAGGAAGCGAAAACTACATAAGGTCCACCTGGAGGAATAACAGGAACTTCAATTTCATAACGATAATAATTTTGTTTGGTGATGACAATATCGACAACAGCGGGAGGAACTTGCGGAGCAATAGTAATACTTACAGGAGCGCCGGTTCCTTGTCCAACTCCGATTAATTCGCCATCTACAGAAAGAGCGATAAGTGAACCATCATCTGCAGTAACGTTAAAAAAGTTTACACCACTAAGAAGAACAGGATCATGAACAACAGTTAAATTTTGCGGCATTTCGGAATAAACAGTCGAAAATGCATCTCCGTGATGATGGAATAAATTATATGTTACCTCTTTATTACCTGTGTTATAGGGCCAGCTAGAAGCTTGCAGGAAATATTTGCCGGCAGAGTTGGCAAAGGCTGGTAATACATCACGTGAATCTGGAGTTGTACCATAATCCGGTAAAAAATCGGTCCACATGTTGTCGTATGCTCCCCAAACATAAGTGTCGTTCACAAATGAATATGAAACTTCAGAAGCAGCTACAATACCAAGAGCACCGGCATTCTCTCCATTATATGTATGTCTGTGGAATTTCTCTGCAAAACACTCTCCAGCCATATTATACATACCTGTAAGACAGTTAATTGACCAGACAAAGGTGAGATCGGTATTTGTAAGACTGTTAATGTGACTGGATTGGAAAGCTGGTTCACCCCAGCCTGTTGTACTTCCATGATCACGATGTTGCAACATAAAAGCACCATTGTTGACACCATTGATGACATCGTTAGAAGTACCATACCATGAACAGTTAACTTCACCAGGTGTAGCAGGAATATATCCTAAACCAGTGGGACCAAAGACATCCAAGACCATCCAGGTATTTTGATTTGTGGACCATGGACCTGTTAATGGATTACCACTGTAGATAGCATTAATTCTGTTAGTACTTTTGCCTTGGTTAACTTCCCAGAAACCTGCTACAGATTCAGAACATATCTGGAACCAACGCTCAGTTTGATAACCAAGAGCAGTAATAGGATGATCATAAAAATCCGGATTTGTGGGAGGAGTACGTTCGTAATTCAAAAACTTTGTTACCATTGTCTGCAGATGAGTTTCATTTTGAGCTGTCATGCGAGCGAGGATAACATCCGGCATCTGATTACCAGATACATCAGCATAGATATTATCAGATGCACAGTAGCTGTTGTAGATTGGGGAAACAATGGTATTACCTGTCGTGCCATAATCTCCTAACAGCAAAATTGCAGCAGGTGCAGGATCCCAACCAGTACCCGGATTCATAATATCATCGATGTAATTTTCTATAACAGTAGCATTATTTCCACCAACTTCTGTAATGGTTTTTACAACTGTGAGGATTCCCTGTTTTGTTCTGAATGCTTTGATAGAATCTGCCCAGGCAATAAAGATTGGATCATCAGGACAGATGACAAGATACTCAGCACCTTCACGGGTTCTGTTATTATTGAGGGTATAAGTCATTGCAGCCAGAGATTGCTCATTCAAAAGCATATCTCTCAGCATAGGATCCCACCAACGGCTGCGCAGACGGTCTTCACCAAAATGTCCGTTTCCACCAATGAAGTTTACTTCAACTTGAAGGTCTCTGTAAACAACCAATTCTTTGGTAACAGGATTGTATTGGAAGGGAGTGATTCCCAAAGTGACAACATCCACTCCGCGAATCTGGGTTTGTTCTGAGAGTAGAACAGGATTTTCCGGATAATAAGCATCACGTAGGTAAATTGAATTGTTTTTGTTAAACTCCAGCGGACCATCTTCTGTTTCCAGAGGAATGCGTGGTGCAGGAGCCAGTTCGATGTTAGAGAAAGTTTCAGTGCGGGAAGAGATAATCCTCATTTCCGCTGTTGAACCCTGAGGAATTGCGATAAATCGTCCATTCCCAGGAAGGTCAGGAGCACCTTCATCATTAGGTAAAAATACGCCGGGAAGAATTACATTCTGCATGTTCTCGTTGTTGATTACAACTTCATCCAGATAAAATTCATTGATGGAAAAATTAACTTCCACTCCCGTTGGATCACTCTGTTCCAGAGTAAATCCGGCTTGTCCCCAGCTATCGTCATATGTGATGACAGTTGGTTCCGAAGCGAACGCTAAACTTGCTAATGCAAGTAGCGTAATTACAAAAATGATCTTTGCTTTTTTCATTAATTCTCTCCTTTTTTAATTTTTTCTTGCAATGATCTATATAAATTCTTTGAATAGAATATTAATGCAATTTCTGTTCCTCACATTTTGACAAAAAGGATTTTTTTGGAGTGTCTTATTTGAAGATTTGAAAATTTGTGTCAATCCTAAAACTGGGTTAATTTAAGATAGTGATTTTCAGCGGGTTATACAGATTCTTTTGTAACTCGACCTGCCAGGTCGAGAAGAATAGCGACAAAGCTGGTCACTTTACGAAATCAATCTTACGAATAAAAAGAGAGAATCAATTGATTGTCGTTTTTATCGTTTTCCCAAACAAGGTTGGAAACACTGAGACCTAAAAGGCGAATTTTGTTTTTTCCGTTTACAGATTGATGTAAAAGTTCACACGCGATATTGAAAATTTCGTTTTCTTCATCAAATGAAATGGAAAAAGTTTTACTCTTTGTGATCAGATCAAAATTATCATATTTGATTTTTAATGTTAAAGTTCTGGATTTGAATTTCTCTTTCTTCATCCTTTCAGAAATTTTTAATGAACTTGTTTTCAGGAATTCAGCTAATCTTTTTAAGTCACTTATATCTTCGGAAAAAGTTCGTTCATGACCCAGAGATTTTCTTATCCAGTTGGGTTGAACTTGCCTGTTATCTATTCCTCGTACAACATAATAATAAAATTCTCCCATTTTTCCAAAATGTTTTACCAGATCCTTCAAAGACCATTTTTTCAGATCAGCACCATTTCGAATTCCAATTTTCTGCATCTTTTGTTCACTTACTTTTCCAATACCATGAAATTTACCGATCAGCAGATTCTCCAAAACTTTTTCTGCATCTTTTGGAGCGATAACCACCAACCCGTCAGGTTTATCGAAGTCTGAGGCGATTTTTGCTAAGAATTTATTATAAGAAACACCTGCTGAAGCGGTGAGTTTGGTTGTTTCAATAATTTTTTGTTTGATCTCAATTGCAATCTTAGTTGCAGAAGGAATGTTCTTTTTGTTATTTGTTACATCCAGATAAGCTTCGTCCATTGACATCGGTTCAACCAAATCTGTATATTCAAAGAAAATCTTTCGGATTTGCTGTGATGCTAATCTGTAAGCTTCGAAATGCGGTTTAACGAAAATCGCTTGAGGACAGAGCCTGTATGCTTTTGAGCTGGACATGGCAGAATGAATTCCGAATTTTCGTGCTTCATAAGAACAGGTGGAAACCACTCCTCTGCTATTAGGAAGTCCCCCCACAATAATCGGTTTACCCTTGTATTGGGGATTATCCCGGATTTCCACTGCTGCAAAAAATGCATCCATATCAATATGGATGATTTTCCGGATTTTATCATCTTTCTTCATAAATTCTGATTCTCTTAATAAAAAAGAAATTCATTTTGTTTGGATTTGAAGTCAACTTTTTTATCGAATTTTGTTTTATTGAACACAATTACTTTTTTTTGAAAACAGTTTTTCTTTGCGTACTCTGCGGCGAGCAGTACTCATTTGGCTTGACAAATAGCAAGGTCTCGGCTTTTTAGAGCCATCGCTGAGTAATGTTTTCTAAATCTGGATATAATGGACATGAGGCATTACCGATAGGGTCTGTTTGGAAACGAATATGCCTCCCGTGTTTGGAAAGGCGAGGAAGAACAATTCTTTCTGCCTTCATTAAATTTTCCAGATTGTTAAAGTATCAAAGGACTTGAAAAAATGAAATGGTTGAAAAAATTCTCTACACAGGATTTGCTGTATATCGTTATTTTCAGTGCTTTGGGATTGGCAATAAAACCAGTTATAACTCCTTTAGTTCATCTGGTTTCCGCTCCCTTGATGATTCCCGGTGGTTCTTTAGCTGGCGGTTTGTATATGATGTGGTTGTCGTTGACAATCGCAGTTGTCAATAAAACCGGAGCAGGTTTTTTAGTTGGTCTGGTTCAGGCAATCGTGATGTTGTCTCTGGGTTTTTTCGGGAATCATGGAGCAGTGTCTTTGATAAGTTATACTCTTCCGGGAATTGCAGCAGAAATTGTAGCAAGTTTTTTCAAAGATAAAAAGACAGTTTATGCACAAACCTGGATATGTACTTCAGCAAATATTTCCGGTTCAATTGTAGTTACCATTCTGGTTATGAGATTAGCTCTCATTCCTTTTTTGATTTCTATGGTTGCTGCTGCAATTTCCGGAATAATCGGTGGAATTTTATCATATAGATTATTTCAAAAACTAAGAAATTATCATATTCTTTAAAAGGAAAGAGATGAAAAAAGTAATATTTTATCTCATTTTGATTGTCTTTATCCAGTTGAGTTCAATTACTATTGTCCATAAAAATAATGAATATGAGCTGAAGAATTTTGAGCAATTTGCATTAGTCGAAATCCAAACTTTCCGTGAAAAAAAATCCGAAAAAATTACAGAAAATTGGAAAGGAATTGCTCTCATTCAAATTCTGAATAAATTTCAAATAGAAGATTATCAGGAGCTTAAATTCTTTTCAATCGATAATTATTTGATTCGATTAAAGAGAAAAGACATTATCAATTTTAACCCGATTATTGCCATTCATAGAAATGGAAAAAAACTTCCGGAAGATAAGTTGCGACTGATTGTTCCTGAAATGCGAGATATGTTCTGGATTCAGAATTTGGAAAGAATTGAAGCTGTAACAAACACTGAAACAAGCATGCCACAGACAATTTTTGTTGCAGAAAATATCCTGAAAAATAAGCCGCTAAGAACCCAATTGAAACCTTTTATAAATGTAATTGGATTTAAATTTTATGATTTGGTTCAAGATGTTTTTCCGATTTTGCACAATGAATTTCTGCTTATTGGAAAGGATGGAATTCGACACAAGCTGGATTATGAAACTTATTTGAAGGATGCAGTTCTGGTTTTGGAAGATGGTAATTACAATTTAAAAAGCCCGGCAATGCCAGCAGGAATGTGGATAAAAAAAATTGCTTACATTCAAAATGATGAACGGGCAATTCTGTTTCTCCAGAATTTTGAAAGTTGGACTGAAATTCAAAAAATATTGGATTGGCAAAATCTTCCTGAAAAAATGCAAATAACAACAACAAATGAGAAAACTGTAATTATCAATACTTGCATGAGTTTAAAGGATTCTATATGGTCAGAAGCAACCAGATTAGATTGGTAAAATCACTTTTTTTCATATTTCTAATTTTAGTTTTTGGTTGTAATAAAAGCGAGTTGCAAATTTCAGGAAATGTAGATAAAAACTATAAAATTCAGAAATCCGGCAACTTAAAAAATATTCTGGAAAATATTTCTAAAGATATCGAATATGCCTTTTTAATTGGAAAAGATGGAACTGCTGCTTATATCTCAGAACCATCATTTTCCAATATTCAGATACAGAAAAAAGGATTAGAATGGTTTTCTTATACTGATAGTTTACCGGATTTTTGTAATATCAAAAACTTAACTGAAATATGTGTATATCAAACCAAAGCAGAAAATTCACTGTTTGTTCTGAATAATGATGAGCAAATAGAAAAAATCACTCCATTTTCTGCACGGGTTAAAGAATTTGAATTGCTTGGAATCTCTACAAAAAATAACCATTTTGCCAAAAAATATTCTTGGAAAAATAAATTCAAACTAAATTTCGAAAAGGATTCTTTTTTAGCAATATTTTCAGATGGAAATCAACGTTGGTTTGATACACGTAAAAATGAAGAACTTGATAATCTTACACGAGAGAGTTATTATTTCATTTTGGAGAAAGATACTGTCCTTGCTTTGTGGAACGAACCTCCTGAAACGGATGTTTATAAATTGCATTATTTTCTGAAAGAAAAATCTACAGAAGATCCGGTTTTACTGATTTTTCTGGACAGTGTTGGTTGGCGTTTTTGGCAACATACTATGATTCTCAAACAATCAGGTTTTCTTTCACAATTTGATCTTAAACCAATGCGAGCAGCATATCCTCCCAAAACAAAATTCAATTATTGGGCTATTGGTACAGGAGAGGATCTTTATGAAGAAAGCAATGAAAACAAAATATTCTCTCAGTTCTTTGATATAAACAAAAAAGGATTAATAATTGAGGGTGATAAGCTTTTTTTTCAGTCACCTTTTCAGCAGATTTCAGTTCCGGATATTAATAATGATGGCAATATCGATGGAGAAATCTATCAGGAAGCCAGGAAACATTCGAATGAAAAATATGATTTTCTACTTGTTCACTTTCATTCTGTGGATGATGTTGGTCATAAAACAGGAGCTTACAGTAATGAACGAATTGAGCAACTGAAATTAGTGGGAGAATATATTAAAGATTTATCTGCAAACTGGGAGGGACAGGTTTACATTTTTTCGGATCATGGAATGCATACCGAATCTGGAAAGGGTGTACATTATTTGCCATCCGAAGAAGATATGATTGCAATATGGGGGAGAATAAAATGAAAAAAATAGCATATATTTTAATTGTACTAATTCTGATTCTTTTTGGATTGATTTTCATAAGAAAACTTAGAACAGAAAAATTGGAAGCAATAAAAATTATTACCGGAAATCAAGAATTTTATCTGAAAAATCTATCTAAAATCGAGATGCAGAAAATCAAAACAAAAAGCGAAGATAAATTCTCTGCGGCTTCTATACAAAAGATTTTGGAATCATTTGAAATTCATGAAAAGAAGTTTATAAGAATTACATTCATTTCCGAAGATGGTGCAGGAATTTCGTTTAAAAGAGATGAGGTTTCAAAGCTTTTTTTGGTTCAACAAAAAGAGAAGAAGCAAAAGAAATTCAGATTGATTGTTCCTGATGATGAATTTAAACAGCGTTGGTTGAAAAACATTAAATACATTGAATTGCGTTAATCGTTCACGGGTTGAAAGGTTCAGGGTTATAGAAGAAAATGAAGATTCTCGCGAAGACGCAAAGGACGCAAAAGAAAAATGAAGAATATTTTTTGATTCTATTTTAAGAATTGAGTGGGTAAGTTAAAAATGGAAGGAACCTTTATTTTGTTAGATTTTGTTCGTTTTGTTCGTTGCTAATTTATTTGATTTTATCCGGAGAGGATTTTTTATATGAATCAATTGCAAGTTAGAAATCTATCATTCAAATATTTAAATGCTCAGAAATGGATATTAAAAGATTTTTCTTTTCTGGCAGAAAATGGTGATATAATTGCTGTTAAAGGTTCGAGTGGAAGCGGGAAAACTACACTTCTAAACATATTATGCAGTGTTATTCCCAAAGTTATTAAAGGTGAATTCAACGGACAAATTTCTGTTGATAACGAAAATTTAAAGAATTTCTCTCTTCCTCAGATTGCACCAAAAATAAGTTTATTAATGCAGGAACCTGAATATCAGTTGTTTTTCCCAACTGTGGAACAAGAGCTTGCTTTTGCTCCTGAAAACCTGAAAATAAATCCTCAGCAAATTCTTCAAAAAATTTCTCAAGCTTTAGCAAAATTGAATATTAAATCTCTGCGATATCTTCAAACAGCTTCTCTTTCTTATGGACAGAAGAAATTAGTTACTTTTGCTTCGATTCTGACTTTATCTCCGGATGTTTTTTTACTTGATGAGCCGTTTGCTGGAATTTCAAAAGAGACGATTCAAACCATAAAAAATGTTATTCTGGAATTAGCACAATTCGGGAAAATAATATTTATCGTTGATCACTCCGAAAGTATCTCAAAATCAACAAACAAGATGATTGATATGGATAGATTAATAAAGTGAAAAGTGAAAATTTAATATTGAATATTGCAGACCCTGTGAATAGTTTCTCACAGAGAGATTCTTTCACATTAACCTTCGCAACGGTTGAAATATGGTATTGTAACAAGATCTTTTAAAACCCGAGTCGGGTTGAGCGCAACTCGACTCGGGTTTTTTAAAACTTCGGAAGTTTTTTTATTTTAGTGAAATTTAAAAAGGGATGAATAAAATTATTGACTTTAAAAACAGTAAATTAAATTTCGAGAAAATAATAATGGAAAAAATTGGTCTAATGGTCGAAAATTGGTTGCTATTTTGACAAAATTTCACCGATTATTTTCCTTTTTCTCCATTCCTTTACACCGGAATGAATTCTTAACTTTGTTTTCAAATTAGTGAATGTTCCTTCTAATGAATTTGTTGTATTTGGAATACCCAGATCTGGGTATTCCAAATAAGTAAAAAGAAATGGCAGATTTGTTTTCAGACTGCGGTATGCACTTCGCAATCTTCTATGGGTAAAATGCCATTTGTTGTTCTGATCATCATAGGTTATATTTGATAGATCAAAGGGTGTAGAACTACAATGGTCTGCATT
>CAYWJN010000037.1:0-23879 GCA_964457455.1 uncultured Candidatus Cloacimonadota bacterium | reverse complement strand
AAATGCTATCTACCCATTTAAAACTTACAAGAACCACAAATAACTCACTCCTTCCAAGTAATGATATTAGTGCTTTAGCTATTAATGATGATGGAACTAAATGGATTGGAACATATATTGGTTTGGTTGCATTAAATGAAAATCTTGTAGCAGTTCAAGATGAGTTTCAAGTTGAAGAAAATACTCCAATATTAATACATAATTTCCCCAATCCCTTCAATCCTGAAACAACGATCAGTTATCAGCTTACAGCAGACAGCAAAGTAGTTTTGCAAGTCTACAACATCAAAGGTCAGTTAGTTGAAACTTTAGTGAATGAATTCAAACCAGCAGGAGAGTATTCGATAGTTTGGAATGCTGAAAATCAAGCTTCAGGTATCTATTTCTACAAACTCAAAGCTGGTGATTTTCAGAAAGTTAGAAAAATGTTATTAATGAAATAATAAATGGAGAATTAAAATGAAAAGGATGAACAAAAACAAGGTATTAAAGATAGGAATAATCTGTAATTTTTTCCTATTTTTCATCTTCACTCTAGCTTGGTCGCAGGAAATTACCTAGGAACAACTCAATGAAAGCGGATTCGGAGGGTCGAATACACGGGCTTCCGGTATGACTGTTCTAAATGAAAATCTGTATGTGGGGACAATTAACCAAATCGAGAGTTGTCAAGTTTGGTGTTTTGATGGCGAAACCAACTGGACTCAGGTCAATGAAAATGGATTCGGGGGAAATAATTCGGCAGTACAAGGCATTGGAGTCTTCGACAATGAATTATATGTTGGAACAACCAACTTTTCAACAGGCTGCGAAGTATTGCGCTATGATGGTGGCATCACCTGGACTCAGGTCAATGAGAACGGGTTTGGTAGTTCAAGCAACCAGGCAATCTGGGACTTGACGATGTGCAACGACAGCCTGTATGCAGGAACCATGAACATGGGAGGAAGCGGCTGCCAGATATGGCGTTACGACAACGATACTAACTGGACACAGGTCAATGAGAGTGGGTTTGGAAATGGTACTAACAGTATGGTTACCAGCATGACGGTTCTAAACGGGCAACTCTGTGCCGGAACACATAACACTACTAATTTCTGTGAGGTCTGGCGTGCTGTGAATACTTCATCAGTAACAGACCCTATAATCACTCCTTTAAATTTCAAATTAGGGCAGAATTATCCCAACCCTTTCAATCCTGAAACGACAATTTCATTTAATCTTACCGCAGAGAACGCAAAGGACGCAAAGCTTGAAATTTACAATATCAAAGGTCAAATGATTCGGAAATTTTCAATATTCAATATTCAATCTTCAATTAAATGGGATGGAAAAGATGATAACAATAATCCAGTCTCATCAGGTGTTTATCTATACAGATTAAAGACTGATGACAAAGTTTCAATTTCGAAAAAGATGTTATTGTTGAGATGAAAATGGAGGAAACACACCTTCATATAAAAAAAGATTTTTAATTGGAAAGATATGCAGTCAGCTGAATATTATCGCTAAAATACTTGACCTTCCAAACCGGTATTTGGAATTAGTTTCTCGAAAAAATTGAGGAAATAATGTTAAATATAATTGGTGCTCTTATAGCTTTGGGAATCCTGGTAACTGTTCATGAAGCAGGTCATTTTATAGCAGCCAGATTTTTTGGAGTGGAAATTGAGAAATTCTCCATAGGATTCGGTCCTAAACTGCTTTCATTTAAAAGGAATAAAACCGAATATCGAATCTCCCTGATCCCTTTTGGTGGGTATCTGAAAATGAAAGGTGAAAATCCTGATGAAGAAATTGATGATGCTGAAAATTCTTTTCTTGCAAAGAAATGGTGGAAACGTGCATTAATCGCTTTTTCCGGACCTTTTGCAAATTTTCTTTTGGCTCTTATTATCTTCATTGCTACCTTTGCAATTGGCAAAAATTACGAAGATCATTTTCCAATTGTAGGAATATCTACAATTTCAGATTTTGTGCAAAAGAATGACCAAATCCTGAAAGTAAATAATAATGATATCTATTCCTGGAGTGAGATAATCAAATTTACAGAATCGGATAAAACTAATATTTATGAAATCGAACGTGAAGGTGATAGAATCATTATCGAAAACTCTGAAATCGAACCTCAAACCTGGATGTCTGAGATATTACCTTTTGCTCCTGCAATTATTGGAGAAGTTTATCCCGGATTACCTGCTTATCAGGCTGGCTTGATGGAAAAAGACGAGATTTTATCTGTTGATGGTTTTCAGGTAAATAGCTGGTATGAAATGCGGAATCTGGTTAAAGAAAATGTTAAGACATCCTTAGTTTTTGAAATTAAAAGAGATGGAAAAATTTTTGAGAAGAGCATTGCCTTGGAAGAAAATATCCTATCCAATAACAAAATGATTGGAATTGTGCAATGGATGCCTTTGAAGATGAAGGAAACTTTTAATCTATTTGAATCTATCGAATTGGGTTCAATAACTACAGTGAATTTTGTTTATCTGAATTATTCAGCACTTTTCAAGCTTCTGGCTCATCCGAGTGAATTCAGAAAAAATCTGGGTGGACCGGTGATGATTTACACGATGTCTCAGCAAACTGCTAAAAAAGGTTTGGATTCAATCTTAACATTTGTAGCTGCAATCAGCATTTTGTTGATGATTATGAATCTGCTTCCCATTCCAATTTTAGATGGAGGTCACATTTTTTTCTGCTTTATCGAAGGAATTTCACAAAAATCTTTATCTCTGAAAACTCAAATGGCTTTTCAACGCATCGGATTCATGATTCTTCTAACGTTAATGTTTTTCGCATTCTTCAATGATTTCAACAGGATTTTCAAAAGAAATATCTCCATTCAGGAACAGACCGGGCAAACAGAAGCTGTTAGATAGGAAAAAAATTCTTTCGGAGGAGTCATCTTTTCTTTTAAGTTAGAAGCTACAAGCGGAAATGCTCGAGCTGGAATCATTCAGACTGCTCACGGAAACATTCAAACTCCAATTTTTATGCCTGTAGGAACACGAGCAACAGTCAAAACTTTATCTCCATCTGAACTTGAAGATATCGGAGCACAAATAATCTTGGGAAACACATACCATCTTTATCTGCGTCCGGGACACGACTTAATAAAAAAAGCCGATGGTCTGCACAAATTCATGAGTTGGGACAAACCAATCTTAACTGATAGTGGTGGTTTCCAAGTTATGAGCTTGGAAGGATTGAGAAAAATCACTCCTGAAGGGGTTCGCTTTCAATCTCATATTGATGGAAGCTATCATCTGTTCACACCGGAAAAAGTAATAGAAATTCAAAATGCTATCGGTGCTGATATTATCATGTCGTTCGATGAATGTCCTCCTTATCCTGCCACAAAAAAATATCTTTCAGAATCTTTGAAAACAACATTAGATTGGGCAAAACGAGGAAAAGAAGCTCATAAAAATTTAAAACAAACTTTATTTGGAATTGTGCAAGGTGGGATTTTTGAGGATCTTCGTGAAGAAAGCGCCAGGAAATTGATGGAAATAGATTTTCCCGGTTATTCTATTGGTGGTCTGGCTGTGGGAGAATCCAAACAGGATCTGCTGAAAATAACCAAATTCCTGAATAATATCCTTCCCAAAAATAAACCTCGATATTTAATGGGAGTCGGCACTCCCAAAGATATCCTGGATAATATTGAAAATGGGATCGATATGTTCGATTGCGTGATGCCGACCAGGAATGCCAGGAAAGGAACTGTTTTCACCAGCAACGGCAAACTCATTATTAAATCAGCTCGTTATAAAGAAGATTTTTTACCAATCGATAAAGAATGTGATTGTTATACCTGCAAGAATTTCAGTCGGGCTTATCTTCGCTATTTATTCAGTGTGGATGAACTTCTGGGGATGCGGCTTGCATCCATTCACAGTTTACACTTTTATATGGAACTTGTACAATCTGCCAGAAAAGCAATCTTTGACAAAAAGTTCGCTGAATTTAAAAAAGCTATGGAACAGAAATTACAGAATGAACTTTAGGAAAATAATTCCTATGAAAAAAGTTAATATATTATTTTTAATTATTCTTATCAGTTTCCCTCTTATTTCTCAGGAAATTGTTTATCAGAAAACTGTAAAAAAGCCGCTTAAAGCAGCAGCTCTATCTTTTTTCATTCCTGGTGGCGGACAATTCTACAACGAATCATATTGGAAATTTGCGGCTGTTGTAGCGATCGAAGGCTCGTTAATTGGGCTTTACACATATCATTTTATTAAAGAAAATGATTATTTTGATAAATATGAAAAAACGTTGGATACAAAATATTACGATAAATATACAGATTATTACAATAAACGCCAAAATGATTTATGGTGGTTGGGAACAGCAATTTTTCTTTCGACTTTAGATGCATTTGTTGATGCTCATCTTTTTGATTTTGAAGAAAATAGGGACAAAATTCATCTAAAATTTGAAGATAAAAAGTTAATTCTATCTTTTCGATTTTAAAAAATCATTGGGAGTTATGATTAAAAAATATATTATTGCCATTGATGGTCCAGCAGCTTCGGGGAAGAGCACAACCGCAAAACTTCTGGCTATCAAAATGAAATATATCTACATTGATTCTGGAGCAATGTACCGCGTTTGCGCTCTGGCTGCTTTATTGGATGCAATCGAACTTGATGATCTACCTGCTTTGACGAAAATGTTGAACCACATTGTAATAAAGATAGAATACTCAGAAAGGGGAAATAAGATATATTTGAATGAGCAAGACGTTACTTCAAGAATACGAGAAGCAGATATTTCAAAGCTTTCCTCCAAAATCGCCACAATTGGGATTGTACGCAAAAAAATGGTTGAACTGCAAAGAGAAATCGGAAAAAATGGTAGCGTAATAATGGATGGAAGAGATATTGGAACTGTTGTATTTCCTGATGCTGATTTTAAATTTTTTATGATTGCCAGCGTAAAAACAAGAGCAATTCGCAGATGGAAAGAAGCAAAAGAAAAAGGAGAGAATTTGACTCTTTCTGAAATCGAAAAAGAAATCATCTGGCGTGATAAAAATGACAGTTCCAGGAAAATTTCTCCTCTCATAAGAGCTTCCGATGCAATAGATGTTGACACAAGTAATATGACAATCGAAGAACAAACTGAATTTATTTTCAACTTTATTCAGGATGAAAAAAATGCGTAAGACTTATTCTTTCATTTGTTTTTTATTAAGATTATTCATGAAATTATTCTGGCATTACAAAATCATAAATAAAGAAAGGCTGAAAACATTAGACAATTGTATAATTGCCTCCAATCACATTTCTGCATACGATCCAACCTTCATCGGAGCGATAATGCCAATGGAAATAAGTTATCTTGCTAAAATAGAGATTTTCAAGAATCCGCTATTTGCCAGATTCCTGAAACATGTTAATGCAATTCCAATAGCAAGGCGAAGGATAGATAGAAAAGCAATTGAAAATGTTGAAGAAAAATTGAGATCCGGTCATTCTGTGCTGATTTTTCCGGAAGGAACCAGAAAGTCGTATAAAGCAAAACCTGGAATTGGCAAAATTACGATTCAAACCCAGAAAGATATTCTACCAATTTTTATGATAAATTCGGATAATTTCCGGAAATGCTTCTTAAAAAAGGATAGATTAAAAATTGTAATTGGAAAGAAAATCAAAATCGACCAATTACAGCATTTCAAAGAAACAAAATCTGATTATCGAGCTTTAGCAGATTACATCTTAGAAAAAATAAATGAGTTGAGAGATGAAGGTTAAAATCGCAAAAAATTCCGGTTTCTGTTTTGGCGTGAAAAGAGCTATTAATATGGCAATGGAAGCAGCTAAGAAAAATCCTAAGATTGTAACTTTTGGACCATTAATTCATAATCCACAAATGGTAGAAAAGCTGGAACAGGCTGGTATTAGTTTAGTTAACGACATTTCCGAGATAAAGGATCGACCTACTATAATCCGCTCTCACGGAATCGAGAAAGATATCATGGAAGAAATTAAAAAAAAAGGTATCGAAATTATTAATGCAACTTGTCCGTATGTTTCCAAAACACACGAATATGCGCGACATCTAAATGAGGAAGGATACCAGATAATAATTTTTGGAGACCAAAACCACCCGGAAGTAATTGCTTTAAAATCTTATGTGAAGGGTGATGCGATCATTGTGGATAATGTGGATGATTTGCCTGATAAGAAAATTGATAAAATCGGAATAATTTCTCAAACTACCCGCAATATTGAAACTTTTCAGGAACTTATCAAAGCTCTGGTTCCTAAATGTGATGAACTTAGAATTATCAACACAATCTGTAGTGCTACCAGCATCCGTCAAAAATCCACTTTGAAACTGGCAAAAGAAAGTGACTTAATGATCGTTATTGGTGGCAAAAACAGCTCTAATACAAAAATGCTTGCCAAAATCAGCAGTGATTTTATTAAGACTCATCATATTGAATTAGCAGACGAAATCGAAAAGAAATGGCTCATTGACAAAGAAAATATCGGTATTACAGCAGGTGCTTCTACACCAGATTGGATCATCGTAGAAGTGTATAATAAAATATTGAAATGTATAGGGAATTCCCAGAAACAGATTCATAAAGTTGAGGATATTCCCGGATTCAAGGAGGAAGGAAATAATGTTTAACGATCAAAATGAAGTAAAGGATGAAAAAGATCCTGTTAATGAAAATGAGAACAAAGTCGAAGACAAACCGGAGATAGTAGAAGCCAAACCCGAAGAAATCAAACCCGAAGAAATCAAACCTGAAGAAGCCAAACCCGAAGAGAAAAAATCTCCAAAGGAAAAACCCAGTTCATCCAAAAACGAGATGATGACCCTTCTCGATGAGTCTTTCAGCAAATTTGACATCGGAAAAATCGTTGAAGGTCAAATAGTTAGTGTGGATGAACGCGAAATCCTGGTTGATATTGGTTTTAAATCTGAAGGAGCAATTTCAAGTAGAGAATTCACAAATTCTGTAGCTCCTGTGGAAGGCTCAAAAATTAAGGTCTATATCGAGTCAGTTGAAGATAGTTCCGGCAGGTTGAGACTTTCCAAGAAGAAGGCTGATTTCTATCTTAACCTGGAGAGATTAAATAATTTAATGGAAAAGAACATCTCAATTTCAGGAGTTCTGCGGCGACGCGTAAAAGGTGGGATGATTGTTGAGATTGAGAACCTGGAAGCATTTTTACCCGGCTCTCAAATTTCCACAAAACCAATACCAAATCTTGACCAGTTTATTGGTAAAGAAAGCAAATTTAAAATTTTAAAGATAGATAAAGAACGAAGAAATATCATAGTTTCCAGGAAAAAAGTAATTGAAGAAGAACAAAACACACGTTTGCGGGAACTTCGCTCCAGGATATCCATAGGCACCGAATTAGATGGTGAAGTTAGAAATATCACCGATTACGGAGCTTTTATAAACTTAGGTGGAATCGATGGCTTACTTCATATCACTGATATGGCTTGGGGACATATAAAACATCCTTCAGATATGCTGAACATCGGTGACAAAGTTAAAGTTAAAGTGCTCGATTTTGATGTAGAAAATTCCAGAGTTTCATTAGGGCTTAAACAATTGGTTCCTCACCCGTGGGAAAATATTGAGACAAAATATCCGGAAGGTTCAATCATTTCCGGAAAAGTTGTAAATGTCACCAATTACGGTGTTTTTGTGGAGTTGGAATCAGGAGTTGAAGGTCTGGTTCACATCTCTGAAATGTCCTGGACACAAAAAATACGACATCCTAAACAAATATTGAAAGTTGGAGATACGATCAAAGCAATTGTGCTCACCATCTCAAAAGAAGAAAAACGTATTTCTCTTGGCATTAAACAGATGGAACCGAATCCGTGGCTCACTATCGAAGAAAGATATCCGATGGATAGTACTATTAAAGGTAAAATTAGAAGCATTACTCCATTTGGCGTATTTGTAGAAATCGAAAAGAATATCGAAGGATTGATCCATATTTCCGATATTTCCTGGACTAAGAGAATTTACAATCCAAAGAAAGTTTTTAAAAGAGGACAAGAATTGGAAGTGAAAATTCTTTCTATCGATAAAGCCTTACACAGAATTGCTTTAGGTGTAAAACAACTTGCTCCTGACCCCTGGGAAAACCTGGATGAGAAGCTCCCGATAAATACTGAGGTTAAAGCAAAAATCGTAAAACTGATCTCAAAAGGTGTTTTGGTTGATGTGCCTGTCGGAGACAACTTAGTAGAAGGATTTGTCCCATTATCTCATCTTGCTGTTCCCGGTTTGAAACGAGCTGGAGCTGTTTTTGAGATAGCAGATGAACTTCCCCTCAAGGTCATCGAACTTGACCTGGAAAACAGGAGATTGATCTTGAGTATAAAGGCTTATTTCTTTACCAAAAATAAGGAAGAACTTGTAGCTTTTATTGAAGCTCAAGAATCAAGATTGAAAGCTAAACAAAAAAGATTTCAAAGAGAAAAACCAAAAGAGAAAACTCCAGAAAAAAATGAAGAAGAGAAAAAAGAAAAAATAGTAGAAATCAAAACGGAAAAACCAGAAAAACAAACTGAACAACCTGCAGAAAAAGAAGAGAAAGCTCCAGAAAAAACTCTGGAAGATACTGAAGAAAAGAAGGAAGCAAAAGAAGAAGAAGCTCCTTCCGAAGAATAATTTTTTTTATAATTTTAAGGCGACTCTGATGTCGCCTTTTTTTATTATCAAAATTTAAAATGAACATAAAAAAAATAATTTCGTTTGAAACAAAAATTTTCCTGACTGGTTTTATGGGTTGTGGAAAAACCTTTTTAGGAAAACAAATCGCTTCTATGTTGAATTTATCTTTTTATGATCTTGATTCGGAAATTGAAAAATCAACTGGTTTATCCATCGAGAATATTTTCCAGGAATTCGGAGAGAAATATTTTCGTGATTTAGAAACAGGAATTTTATTGAATTGGACAAAACCCGGCATAATTGCTACAGGTGGTGGAATTGTAGAAAATAACTTAAATCGTCTTTTTTTGAAAAACCAAAATACAATCTGGTTGAATCCTTCATTCCAAGAAATCTATCTGCGAATTTCAAATTCGAAAAGACCTCTTGTGCAGAAACTCTCTAAAAAAGATTTATTTGAACTATGGCAAAGACGACAACCTTTTTATAAAGAATGTTGTAATTTGATTTATTCCGGAAGTTCTGCTAACGAGTTGATCGAACTTGTCTCGCATTGAAAAACCCGAGTCGGGTTAGAAACTCGACTCGGGTTTTTTATTTCCTTATTATCATTTAAGTTAAGTTGAATTATCCCAAGCAATGAGAAAAAACTTAAGTCAAATCATCCAACAATTGCCGGATAACTTAACTCAAGTTTTCATACATCACTTCATCAGAAAATGAAAAGTTACCCCGAATTTCTTCGGGGTGAAATTTTCTTATTTCATTAGAATCATTTTCCTAGTTGAAGTATAATCTCCATTTGCAGCATCGAATAAACTGAAATAAACTCCACTGGCAACCGCTTTTCTGGAATCATCACATCCATCCCAAACAACAGAATGATAATTAGCTTCCAACTCATCATCAATAAGTGTCTTCACCTTTTGACCGCGAATATTATAAATTACAAGCTTTACACGAGAAGGTTCATGAAGAGAGAAATTAATTGTGGTTTCAGGATTGAACGGATTTGGATAATTGCCGGTCAATTCGGTTACAAGCGGTATCAAAGGAATATTCGTATCAACACTTTCATGAATAAGTGTGAAATTCACATTTCCGGTTATTTCCTCAGGTGCAACAATTACTCCTGTAATTATTTGAGGAATATACTCAGTTAACGAAGCTGTAACATCATAAGTCCCAGGTATTACTTCTAGAGAGTATCCTCCAAATGAATTTGGATTTGTTGTGATTCCTCCAGCAGCTATAACAACATCTTCAACATTTCCGGTTCCTCCTTCTAAAGTAACTAATCCTTCGATAAAACCAGTAGCTGGCTGACCACCACCGAGAATTACGTCATCTATATACCAGTAATTAATATTCCAGGAATCTCCATTAAAAAAGAATGCCATTTGAAAGGTTGATGAACCAACATCAGAAGTAGTTATAGTGATATTTTCAGTTGTAGCCGGTAAAGAGGAAGAAACATTCATATCCCAGGCTGTATCCCAAGTATTACCATCACTGGTTGTATAAATCCCAATAGTGTAACTGCTTGAGTAATGATCGATATTATGTTTGAATTCTAATTCCAAAGTTGAAGAACCGGTTGTAATAATCGTGGGAGTTACTAACCTTTGTTCACCAACAAAAGAAGGTGACCAATTGAATTCTGCTTCTGGAGAAGTTCCTCCGGCATTACTTGTATTTGAACCTGACCAGTTATTACCATCACCTTCCACATACCAACCTGTTGGTGGGAAAGAGTTGAAATATTCTTCGATAAGATATCCACCGATTTGTGTTTCAAATGAACCTGTCCCGCTAATACCTCCCCAGGCAGAAATATTGAAATTAAACGCTGCTATATGAGCCTGTGGTGTATTTGGACTTGAAGTTACATTGCAGGATTGTTCTCCGGAAGCACCTTCTTCAATATTTCCGTAATTTAATGTTCCCACTGTATTGATGGTTATGTAAGGATCAGATGAGAAAAGCTCTCCCAGAACATCAATGGTAATAGAAGAACCGTTATTTTCTACTGTCAGTTGAATATCTACCGTTTCGCCTGCATCCCAGAAGTAATCGCCATTGCCTTGCGCTGTATCATCAATCATATATCCGGCAAATTCCAATACGGGAGCATGAGCAATAATAGAAAAACTGCTTGTCCAAACATCTGTTCCATCTGTTGCTTCAATATCGAATAAGATTCCATGTTCATCAGGCACATCAGTTCCTACTTCGAAAGAAAAACCACCGGTTACAGTTACCATTTGATTAGCAGGAATATTGCCAAAATTCTCCGAATTATCCAGAATTGTTACATATTGGTCTGTAGTGGAAATAGTTACATCAACATTATCTGCTTGTACATTTCCCACATTGTTTAATGTCAAATCCAGTAAAACAGTTTCACCATAATCCAGTTCTCCGTTACCATTTCCAGCAGAATCATCAATGATGTAATTATTATAAATTACGTATGCTCCACCCGGAGGAATTACAGTAACATCATCATAAATTGTTTCAGTATTGAAAGCTGTTACAACCATTTTTGCATCGCCTGCAATCAAAGCATGAGATATTGTCACGCTTCCGAATTCATCGGTCACACCTGAAAAATAATTCCCATCCTGAGATAAACAAACTAAAACACCTTGAATAGGAGCTCCACTTGACGTTATAGTAGTTGTAAAATCAATACCCATTAATACCGCTTCATTTGATAGAACCAAATCTGATGGAGGAGCTGTTCTCACATCCAAAGCTGCATCACCGAAAACGTGCCAGGTTTCCAGCATTGGTTGACCACCACCATATTCTTCTACTGTCATCAAAATAGAACCATTGAAACATGCTGAACCAAAGGTCTTCTTTTGTACATCAGTTGTGATTCCGTTTTGCCCGGGATACAAGCTGTAATCATAACCTCCAATTAGAAGATCATTAAAATAGTCCTGTCCTCTCATAGGAGGATCCCACGATTGATTTATGGTGGCAGCATACATTCCCACAGCTCCACCGTTTTCTTTATGCAGCCAGGCTTCGGCAAAACATTCGGTCGTATGAAATTTACCATTAACGCAAGCAACCGAAATGATGAATGGAAGCATATCTCCATTTGTAAGAGCAGCAATATGACTGTTACTGAAACCGGATGAACCCCAGGAAGTTGATGAACCATGACCGCAATAGTTGATAATACTTGTTCCTGTATTTAAGGCATTGGCAACCATGGAAGCATTTGCGGAAGGGTCATAAATGGGAGTGTGAAATTCATAAGTAAAAGGATCAAGTTTGTTATCATAAATATTTTGAACATGTACATTATCATATTCTCCATCATCACCAGGTCCCTGATTGGAAGCAACACCTGTGGCAGCTTCATACCAGGTTCCTCCAATTTCCGGGTCTCTTTCGTAGGTAATTGTCTTGTTTACTTGCGTTGTTACATGAGTAGTATTGTTTGCAGAAAATCTACCAACAATCAGGTCGGGATAAACATCACCACCAACCACGCAACCGAGGTTCGGATCTGTGGGAGCTCCTCCGCTGGTAGTTCCCTGAATATCTGCCCAATCGCCAACAAGCTGAACATAAAGAATATCATTATTTGCATTATACTGGGTGCTGACCAGGCTTGTTACATTTGTTCCGGTTGCTACTTCTTCTTCATAAACTGTATATCCTTTCTCCATTTTCCATTGGATGTAAGGAGCGATTGCATCAACATCACGGGGAGTTCGGATAACCAGGATCGAACCGAAATCTCCGACTTCATGTTCAAAGCGGGAAACATCATAGTTGATAAATATGGTGCGATACATCGAATCCATTTCACGAACAATCTTTCTGGTTTGAGAAGGGAAAGGATTAATAGCCGGAGTATAATTCTCGGAAAGTTTCACGGTTACATCTGTGTAAACCCTCAAAATATTCTGCTGTGCATTATATTGAAAAGGATAAACATAAACATTTGTACCGCGAATATCCCTCAAAATAAATGGTTCCGTTGCCTCAGCAATATCACCGGGATAAAATTCATCCACAATCGATTCATCATATATTTCATAAGGAATCTGGGATGGATCCTGATTACGATAGATCGTTCCCCTGGAAGGTAGAAGCGGATAATCGAGCTTGTAATCCACATAATCGGTTGAAGTGATTTCCAAAGAAACATTTCTGTCGTCAGCAAGCTGAACTGATGCATGAATAAAAGGCAATTCAGCAAAACCTTTCTCTTTGGTTACGACCTTGCCTTCAAACTCAATCTGCGAATATGTTGTTCCATTCTTGATTGTTTCGGATATCCTGTAATCATCCAATAAATAGTTGAGTTCAAATTCTGTGCTGCTGGTTTGATCGAAATAAACTTCAAAGCCATTTGACGCAAACATCGCTGTTAAAGTAAAAATCGGTAACAGTAAAACAAACATAAATCTCTTTAAATTTTTCATCTTTATCTCCTTTCTTTTTTTTTATTTTTTTATTTCATTAATAACATTTTTTTACAGGAAGAATAATTTCCGGATTCAGTTCTGAATTTATAGAAATAAACTCCACTTGATACTTGCTGAAGATGATCATCGCATCCATCCCAAACCACTTTATGATACTTTGCTTCCAAAGTATTATCAATCAAAGTTCTAACCTTTTGTCCACGAATATTATAGATTTCAAGCCTTACATGAGAGGGTTCCTTCAAAGAAAAACTGATTGTTGTCTCAGGGTTGAACGGGTTTGGATAATTACCGTCCAATTTCGTAATCGTTGGAATTTCATTACCTGTACCTACAAGAGACACTGTTAAAATAACAGGAATTGTTGTTTGTACATTTGTATCATCATCTATCACAATATTACAGATATAAACTCCCTCTTCCAAATCAGTTGTATCAAAAGTGATTTCAATCTCATCCATTTCACCAGCTATGAGCGTTCCACCAACCGCATTAAGACTCAACCATCCAACCAAAGCGTCTATTCCAATAGTATAATTTAATATACCTCCACCAACATTTGTGAGTTCTATTGTTTCTATTTCAATTGAATTGGGAATCATTTCTTTAATAATGGAATCAACATTTACTTGAAGTTCAGGTGGATTCGGAGATAAAATCGCTGGAAAGATAATGTAGTCTATCCAGGCACAATCCTGACCGGAACTTACAGAACCGTCTTTATCATATATCCATTTGAAGTTGTGATTTCCTGCTGCTACAAAATATGACTCTTCGCTCCAATCATCATTGCCGCTCCATTCGCCCTGAGGTACTCCATCAATATAGAAACTCAGATAATCATAATTATTTTCAGAATCAACTTTCTTCCAGAAACTGATTTCTCCATCAGCAACTACATCGAGTTCAACAAATATGGTTGTATGTTGATTATGAGAAATCGCTCCGGATTTCGCACTGTAAACACCCTCATAAACTTCGAGGTTTGTAGTCTGCCACTCTGCATTTCCAATTAATTGCCAAGGATACATGGAAAAATCTCCGGTTTCAAAATCTTCCAAACACAAACCAATATTAAGAGCGAAACCTTCTGAACAGGAATAATCATTATCAGCAGTGATGTCCACAGTAAAAACAGCAACATGACCAATTTGAGCCTGATTGGAAACAGTTACATTAAAAGTGACTTCTTCATTGGAATATGCTGCCAATAAATCAAGTTCTTCGATGTTATCATTGATTGTAATCAAATCATCCAAAGAAGAAAGTAATGAAGTAATATTATAAGCTGTTGCTCCGCCATCATTTTCCAATGTAATCACCAGATCTGCTGTTTCCCCCGGATCCAACCTGCCGTTATCACCATCAACAACTGTGATATTTCCCAGAGTTATCACAGGAGAAAATGCCATCAGATTAATTGTGCTTTCCCAAGTGCCTTCGTTTCCTATCATCTCAGCATCTAATACAAATAAATAATCATCCGGCACATCATTGCCTACAGTGAAACTGAATGCATTGGGAAATTCAATTATTGCGCCCACAGCAATATCTCCAATCACTTCGCTGTTGTCAGTTATTGTGATATAGGTAGCATCTTCAATAGAAATCGTCATATTAATGCCGGCTGCATTTGCTATTCCTACATTTTCCAATGTAACACCCAAATTAACTGTTTCACCAAATTCTATAATGTCATCCCCACCTGCATCGATCGTGTAACTATTTATTACAATGTAAGGGCCTGCATTAGGAATTACTTCGATATCTTCAATGATCGGTACTCTATTTTGACGGGTAATAACTAATTGAGCAAGACCGGGTGATGAAAATGGTTCAATCTCCAAATCGATAATGCCGGTTTCACCAACCAACCCAGCTCCATGGCTAATTCCATCCATTGAAATTCCCACGTAAGAATATGGTTCTGCTGAAATTTGAACTGTAGTTGAACCAAGAAAAATCGTGGAAGGATAGTTTACAATATTATCAGAAGGAACTCCAAAATAGGCAGATAAAGACGGATCACCCATAATCGAGTAAATTTCCCAATAATAATTTGCGCTTCCGCCTCCCTGATCAACAGCCAGATTCCCAGCCATGATCACAGCAAAAGAAGCTGTATACCACTCACTGAAAGGTTCACCATGGTCGTGGAACATACCATCATAAGCTCCGGGACCTGATCCTGCATAAGTGGGATTTGCAGTAACTGCTCCTGCTCCGACTCCCCACCAATAGTCTTCATCCCAATAAGTACTGTTAGTTCCACCAATATACCCGATAGCACCTTTGTTCTCAGCTCTTAACCAGGCTTCCCCAAAGCAGGTAGTAACTTCAAAGCTATTTGTCGAACAGCAATTTCCCACAGCTAATGGATATTTGCTTTGGTTTAGAAGTTCATTAATATTGGAAATCGTAAAACTGGGATCAGCCCAGGAAGTAGTACTTCCATGTGCGGTATAATTAATATAACCCACACCATCGCTTACATTTAGGATGATATTTGCAGAGTTGCTTCCAGAATTGGGGTACAAATATGTGTGTGAAAGAATTCCATGAGCAGCATTAAAATAATTTTCAGTTCCATAATTTATCTGTCCATTTCCCCAAGTACTGCCATGGCTTGAATCCATTCCTGCTATCATAACAACTTCGCCAAGAAAAGAGGGATCAGGCATTTCGTATCTTTCATATTCGAGAGTTTTATCAATTTGCGGTTGCAGTTCTGCCAGGTTATTTGCAGAGAATCTTCCATAATAAATTTCAGGGAGATAATCATTACCCTCTATCTTAACATAATTCAAATCTGTAATATGACCACCGGTACTTCCGTTCCAGGCTGGAATCTGAGCTACATCACCCACAAAGAGAACAAAAGAAGGAGCAGGTGATTCCGGAGTTGATGCATCCCAGATTGCCTGAATATAATTCTTTATTGATGTGGTTGAACTTCCCACTGCAGGATTGTCAGTATAACCCACAATTACCTCGAAACCTTTCTGAACTTTCCAATCAATGAAAGGCTCTAATTGTGCTTCAAACATCGGATCGGAAATGATAACATATTTTATCGGATACCTGATCAGATCTTCCCTTGAAGTCAAGGGAGAATAATTGAATACATAATTCTGATATGCAGATTCAAAATAGGGTGAAAAAGTTTTATTTCGCAGCGAATTTGTTGCTGCAAAATCTCCTCCCACAAAATTAACCTGGATATCGAGATTGTTATAAATTTTTATTGTATTTGCTGTGGGATTGTACTTTATCGGTTCAAAAGTTAAAATAAATAATCTCATCCCACGCAATATTCCGAGTTCATCCACGGAAACAATCGGGTTTTCATCATATTGGTTTGATGTATAAGCATCAGCATTGTAAACAAATTCGATGTCTTCAGGTTTTGCACTTTTAGAAACTGATTCCTGGGCAGGAATGATGGGATAATTAATATCGAAATCTGCCAGAATATATTCTGAAGTTTCAGAACTAAAAACTTGAACTTGTACATATGCTCCTAGCGGAACAGAAATGATCTTTCTCAAAATCGGTAATTTGGGTGCTCCAATATCCTTTGAATACGAATATCCGGAAATACTAATATTGGAAAAAGTTCCCATTTCAGTATCTACATCAAAAGAAACTATCTCTGAGATTTGTAAGCTGGCATTCATTCCGAACTCATCACTGCTGAAAAGCTCAACATCTGTGTTGGAAAAAGCCAAAGGAATAGTTTGATTGGTTGCATAAATCGAAACCATCAAAAACATAAAACATAATACAAAAGATATTTTTTTCATCTTATTCTCCTTTTTTTATCTTTGTTATATTATTAAGGACGCAAGATAAATTCCAAATACAAAATTAATTTCATTGTTCATATTTCAAAAACTTGTTAAATGTCTTTTCTATTTGAAAGAATGAGTATCTCGAAACTCTGTATTTCGATATCGTAACCTTGAAATAAATTTTGATTCTGAATCAGTAATAAGCTGATTTTCCTACTAAACTCATCCTGCTATCCTTCTCATAAAAAAAGAGAATGAACATAAGAAAAATTGGAAGAAAAAAATAGCAAGAACTCACCGTCTCTTATGCTAAAGCTGTCCATTAAATACAAGTCTGTAACTTGCCGAACATCAATAACCGATGCGTTTACGCATAAGTCGGGAGGAACATAGATCATTTTTTAGGATGTTTACGTCCTTCAAAATATATTTCATCTAATTTTTTATTTAAATGTAAAGCCGTAAACGGCTTATCGGTATTTTTTAACATTTTGTTGATAATCAAAAAAAATATGTGTAATGGACTGTATGATAAAGAGATTTGTCCGCCTTAGGCAGAGGAACCGAGGGTGAGTTCGAAAACATTTAAAATTCAATTGGGAAATGTTAATCAATTATAAAAGAATTGACAGAAAAACAAACATCAAGAATCTAAATTGTCAGGAAGAAAAAATAGATAAAAAATGAATTAAGCCACGAAGGACACTAAGAGACACTAAGATCAAATGTTTAATGGTTTCTTTTGGAAAAGTAATATCTGTTTAATCAGTGTTCATCCGTGAGCAAAAAATTGATGAATTAGCTACGAAGGACACTTATTTTAAAAGCGTTATTTTCTGATAGATTTTTCGTGATTCTTCGTGAACTTAGCGGCTAAAAAAAGGATAAATAGCAAGATGAATAGAATCCTAACATATTTTCTATTTAAACATACAACTTAAGTTTGTCCACTTCGTTTACAGGAAAAATCATAAATGAACTTATCCAGAATAATGAGCATCGATTATGGAACTGTGAGAATTGGAATTGCATTGAGTGATCCCTTGCAAATAATTGCCAATCCATTCAAAGTAATTCAAAATAGCGGTGAAGAGGTTTTAACAGAAATTAATAGTATTATCAAATCTGAAAAAGTCGGAAGAATCATTTTGGGATTGCCTGTAAACCTGGAAGGAAAAGATACAAAGAAAACTATTGAAGTTAGAGATTTTTTTGAGAAATTGAAAAATAAGATTTCAATTCCAATTATTTATTGGGATGAATCTTATTCGAGTGTGGAAGCAGAAGAGATGCTAAAAAAAATGGGAAAAAGCATAAAAGAAAGTCGCAAAGTTGTAGATAAATTTGCCGCTTCAATAATCTTAAAAAGTTATTTGGATTCAATTCAATGAAATCAATGAAGATTTTTTCTGTCTTTTTAATGCTGATTTTGCTATTCTTCATTGTTCATGGAATTTCATTATTCATAAATCCATTAGATGTAAAAGACACAGTTGTTGATATCAAATCCGGTGAAACTGCATTCCAGATAGCACAAAAACTCTATGACAAAAATATAATCAGAAGCAAAAACTGGTTTTATGTTTATGCAAAACTTTCCAGAGCAGATAAAGATTTAAGTTATGGAAAATTCCTCTTTTATGGAAAAATGACAATTTCTGATGTGCTTGAAAAGATAAAATCCGGGAAAGTATTTCTTAAGAAAGTAACAATTCCGGAAGGATTAACTATCAGAAAAACTTGCAGATTATTAACAAATAACGGCTTCGGGGATTATCGAAAATTCAGCTCGATCTGTAATGATTCTATTTTTGCAAAAAAAGTGACCGGCTTTTCAATTCCATGTTTAGAAGGTTTCCTTTTCCCGGAAACTTACTTCTTTCCTGAGGATGTAAGTGAAGAGTTTATTATCTCACATTTAGTAAAAGAATTTTTCCGACAAACTGCTGATCTGGATTTCATTCCCAATGAGAACTTAGATTTTTATGAAACAATCATTCTGGCATCCATAGTGGAAAGAGAAGCAAAAGTAGAAGAGGAAAAACCAATAATTGCCAGTGTTTATCTGAACAGGATTGAAAATGATTATAAGCTGCAAGCTGATCCTACAATTGCCTATGTTTTAGAAAAATCCGGTAAATCCCGCAAAAAAATATTTTACCGCGACCTGGAAATAATTTCTCCTTATAATACATACAAAAATTATGGTTTACCCCCAACACCGATTTGCAGCCCCTTTACAACTTCTATCGAAGCGACCCTCAAACCCGCTGAAACTGATTACTTCTTTTTCTTCGCAAACCCTGGTGGACGCCACGAGTTTTCTCAAACATATGCACAGCACCTATCCAAACAGCGACTTTTAAAACAGGAAAATGGAAAATAATATTCTTCTTCATCTGGCAATAATTATTTTCTTCTCCAAAATTCTCGGTGCAGTTTCCAAAAAATTCAAACAGCCACCGGTTGTAGGAATGCTTTTTTTAGGAATAGTACTTGGGCCAACTTTTCTTCATTTTATAGAACCCGAAGCTGTAATAAACTGGATTGCTCAAATCGGAGTACTGTTTCTTCTCTTTGAAGCAGGTTTGGAAACAAACATCAAAAAAATTAAAGAGGAATCCAGACAAGCTGTTTTACCCGCTGTCGGTGGTATTCTTCTGCCTTTTGCTTTAGGATTTCTGTTAACTTACTTCATTAGCAATAGTCTTTCCCAGAGTCTGATTGTAGGAGTGATTTTCACTGCCACCAGTGTAAGTGTGAGTGTGATGACACTCATCGATTTGGGTAAACTGAAAAGCCTGGAAGGCAGATGTATCGTAAACGCAGCAATTATCGATGACATCGTAGGTATCTTATTATTAACTTTCATCATCGGATTAACATCAGGTTCCGGTGGAGAGAATTCCGGTATTGCCTTATCAGTTGTAAAAATCATCGTTTTTTTTGTGATTTCCTTCATTTTTGGATTATTCATCCTGCAACCATTTTTTCTTAACCTGAAAAAAATTCTTTTAGATAATGTTGTCGTTTCTTTAGCAATTGCTGTTGTATTGCTTTATGCTTGGTTTGCTGAAAAAGCAGGTCTGGCTGCAATAACAGGTGCATATTTTGCCGGCTTGTTTCTGGGTCAAACACATCATAAACATGCTGTTCAAACCGGTATCACAAATATCGGAAAATCTTTTTTTGTTGACGTATTTTTTGTTAGTATTGGATTGCAGTTTGATTTATTTGAGATCGATGCTCATCCGGTTTATGTTATCGTTTTTGTTTTATTAGCAATTGTTGGTAAGATGGTTGGCTGCGGATTGGGTGCGAAACTCACAAACTTCGATATGACCCGTTCATTTCGGGTTGGTGTGGGAATGATTCCGAGAGGAGAAGTTGCTTTGATTATTGCAAATATGGCTTTGGCAAAAGGTATAATCTCAACCAATATTATTTCAGCTACAATCCTGATGGTGATAATTAGTGCAATCGGAACACCATTATTACTGAAATTTGGTTTTACAAAGCTCAAGCGTAAGACTTTTTAGTGGAGTGCGATAATGTGGAAAGAGATACTTGATAAAGAGTTAATTATAATAAATCCCGAAATCAGCAGCAAAAAAGAACTTTTTGAAAAAATGGTAAATCATGTTTACAATCACGATTATATTGTGAATCAAAAGAAATTCCTGGAAGCACTTTGGAATCGTGAAGAAATGTCGAGCACTGAATTGATTTCCGAAGTTGCCTTCCCACATGCGCGCAGCAAAGTTGTGGAGAAACTTTTTGTTTGTATCATCATTATCAAAGACGGTATTGACTATAATAATCCCGAACTAGGACCTGCAAAAATTATTTTCTTCTTTGGTTCGTCTGATAAATATAATAAGGTTTATTTGCAATTATTAGCCAAATCATCAAGACTTTTGAAAAAATCGGATTTCCGGGCACAAATCTTAAAAGCTCAAACCAAAGATGAAATTTATGAAATTCTGATTGCTTATGATGAAGAAGAAACCGAAAGCAAAGAAGATGACAATTATCTTATGCTCTTAACCTTGAATGATATAAACAAAATGAATGAAGTTCTTTCTTCGATGGTAGAAGTGGGAATCACAAATGCGTCGATCGTAGATACGATTTCGATGGCAAAAAAACTCTCCTATGAAATGCCGATTTTTGCAGGTCTCAGCTATATGTCTCAGGGAAAATCGAAACGCTCAAATGTGATTATGTGCTATATTACCAGAAAAGATATTGCTCATAAACTTCGTTCCCTGCTCAAAACAAATGGAGTTGATTTAGACAAAACCGGCACAGGATTTATTCAACTTGTAAAAGTTGATTCAATTATCGGCAATTTTGAAGAAGAAATTGATTTGTAAAAAAAATGAAAAAAAAGAAACAATATAGTTTTCGTGAGGGAAGCCCTCTAACTTTCCGGGAAGCTGTTCGCACAGGTAAGGCTTTCAAATTTCTTTTAAAAGGTGAAATCCCGGAAAGATTCAGATCTCCCAAAAAATAATTGAATATAACCGGAAATTCTTCTTCAGAAAAATCCTGAAAACTCCTTCTTTAGATTCAAATCCTAGTTCAGATGTTAGCATTCATTCTCTAGTTTGTCAGCAGGATGTCGGAGTTTTTCAATATTCAATATTAAATTTTCAATTATTTTTGTGTACTTTTGTCACAAAAACATTTTTCTTGACTCTATTATTTAAAAAAATATTTATTGCTAATGGAGGTTTGATGAAGATATTTTCTATTTTAATTATACTTACTTTTGCCTGTCTTTTGTGGAGCGTAGAATATCGAATCAATCTCTCCTGGGACGAATTTGAGGGTGAATGCAACGGCTTTGTCAGCGGTACGATTGGTAGTGATTTTGGCTGCGTGAGTGGAGTTAATGCTGAATCTGTTTTGGATGGAAAATTGATTTCAGTTGGAGAAGGACAAGCCATTGGTGCCATGCAATCTTTTATCATCAAATCGGATGACGGATATTTCTCTTTCTGGATAAAAGATAAATTTGCTGACCAGGAAATGAATGCAGATTTAACCCTGATTGCCAGAGCAAAACCGGTTGTGCAAATCTTTAAAAACAATAAACTTATCGAAGCTATTCAAATTCCTCAAGCACAAGGTTTAACCTGTAAAGTTTTTTCATTGGAAGCATATTCCGGTGAAGTGGATACTGAAATCAGGTTTTATCCTAAATCAA
This sequence comes from uncultured Candidatus Cloacimonadota bacterium, assembly GCA_964457455.1. Taxonomy (GTDB): domain Bacteria; phylum Cloacimonadota; class Cloacimonadia; order Cloacimonadales; family TCS61; genus JABMPU01. The sequence continues at coordinate 1,751 of CAYWJN010000037.1, read as the reverse complement.
AAATTATTTTGGGAAAAGTGGTAAATGCTGTTTCCGGAGATGTACTTGCAGATGTAAATGTAACAGCTACAAATAATATGAAAGAAACTGCTGTATTTAAAACCGATGAAAACGGGATTTTCATGTTCGATGCTGACTTGGGAAAATATGAGTTGTTCTTTTCAAAAGAAGGTTTTATCAGTGCTGAATCTTCTGCTCGCATGGGAATCGATGAAACTCCCCGCGAAATTATTTGTGCCATGTCACCGGAAGTAAAAGAGTTCCGCATTGTTCTGACCTGGGGAAGCCGTCCCAGAGACCTTGATGCTCATCTGAGCGGACCAAAACCATCTGGCGGAAATTTCCACATCTGGTACAGAAACAGAATTAAAATCGCAGGCAGAGATTTCTTAGACAGAGATGACACATCCAGTTACGGACCGGAAACAATTACGATTTACAAACCTGCAGTTGGTGACTATTATTATTCGGTTTACGACTATTCGAATAGAACCCAAAAAAGAAGTCAGAAACTATCGAGAAGCAATGCTCTTGTTCAAGTTTACGGTCAAAACAGACTTTTAGCAACCTTTAGCATTCCTCAGAACTTTGAAGGAAATTGCTGGCACGTTTTTAAGATTGACAAAAATCACGAAATTAATCCAATAAATACTGTGGATTTCGTGGCAAAAGAAAATAGTATTCAATAAAACAAGGAGGAAGTATGAAATCATTAAAGTTTATCGCAATTGTAATGGTAGTTTTATTATTAATTGTGGCTTGCGGAAAACAAGCAGGACCAAAAGGTCCAAAGAAGATTTATTACCCGGATTGGTGGCAACTGCAGGATAATCCGGAATTTGTACAAACTTTTGGAATGGCAACAAAAGTTTCTCAGACAGTTTCTTATGATGCTGCTTATGCCAATGCCATGCTTCAGGCTGCACAGTATGTAGAAGCATACGTGAAAGGCATGGTGAAAAACTATGAAGAAGAAGCCGGAGTTGTTGATCCAACTGTTACTGCTTTGACCAGTAAAGTCGTAAAAGTGGTTGCAAATGCCAAATTTGCTAATGTCATGGTTACAAAACAAGAAACTATTGTTGATGAAAATAATCGTTATAAAACTTTTGTAAGGGTTAACATTCCAAAAGAAGCTGTGAACAAAAATTTGGTTGATAAGATCAAGAAAGAAGAAGCTTTATACAATGCTTTCAAATCATCACAAGCTTTCGATGAACTGGAAAAAGAAGTAGAAAAATACTAAAATATTTTTCTTTCAAAATAAAAGGTGATTTCAATAGAAATCACCTTTTTTTTTATTCTATCTCCATTTTTTCTCTCGATATTATTTCATAAAATTTCGGAGAATTTACTTTGGAAACATTTCCTTTGGGGATTTCCAGGATTCTTATTTTTGTAAGATAACCATAAATTTGATATTCAACCACATCATCCTGAAAAATCTTGGAACTGGATTTGGCAATTTTATCATTGATTTTCACAAGCTTCTTATCACACGCTTTCTTGGCAATACTGCGGGTTTTTATCAAACATAATTTATTTAACAATTGATCGATTCGCATAATTTATATCCTCTGGAGTAAAATATCCATATTAGAATCCTATATAAAAAATTGAGTTAAGTTTTCTAATCCACTGAAACATTTCAACTTAACTCAAGATTCCATCTTAAGTCAAGTTTTCTTTTTTTATCTGATGACCGGTAAACAGTAAAAGTATCCATTCATTTTAATATTCATAATATCTTT
>CAYWJN010000036.1:0-23883 GCA_964457455.1 uncultured Candidatus Cloacimonadota bacterium | reverse complement strand
TTTGGAGTGTGGAGAGTCTCTCTCCACAATAGCCGACGGAGTCGGCTACTCCATACTTTGGAACGGAACAGACGATAACAACCAACAGGTTTCATCAGGAATATATTTTTATAAATTGAGAATTGATAGGAAAAATGTTGCAATAAGAAAAATGATATTATTAAAATAAAATCGAATAAAAAAATAGGAGAAACAAAATGAGCAAAAGAACGATTGTAACAATGCCGGGAGATGGTATTGGAAAAACCGTTTTAAAAGAAGCGATCCGAGTTTTGGATGCAGTTGGATTCGAAGCTGAATATGTACACGCAGATATCGGCTGGGAATTTTGGTGTAAAGAAGGAAATCCTCTTCCACAAAGAACTTTAGATATTTTAGAAGAGCATAAAATTGCTCTGTTTGGGGCAATCACTTCCAAACCAAAAAGCGAAGCTGCTAAAGAGCTTAATCCAAAACTGGAAGGAAAGGGTTATGTTTATTACAGTCCGATCGTTGGACTACGGCAGCATTTTAAACTGGATATCTGCCAGCGTCCGTGCAAAACTTTCAAAGGAAATCCTCTTAATTTCATCAGGAAAGGGAAAGGCGATACTATCGAAGAACCGGAAGTTGATGTGGTTGTTTTCCGTCAAAATACAGAAGGGCTTTATGGTGGTGTGGAATGGACAGATCCACCGGATCAAGTTTATGATGCTTTGATGACGCATCCTAAATTCAGCAAAAATTTTGGTTGGAGTCCCAAAGAGGAAGTAGCTGTTTCTACTCGTATTTTCACTAAAAAGTTTTCTGAAAGAATCTGCCGTGCAGCTTTTGAATATGCAAAGAAATTTGGTTATGAAAGAGTAACACTTTGTGAAAAACCAAATGTGATCCGCGAAACAAGTGGAATGTTGTTGGCTATTTGCCGTGAAATGGAAAAAGAATATGATGGCATCTGGTTCAATTATACAAACATTGATGCCCAAATGATGTGGCTGACCAAAGATCCCGAAAAATATGGAGTGATCATTGCCGGTAATATGTTCGGTGATATTGTTTCCGACGGTTTTGCCGGATTGATCGGTGGTCTTGGTTTTGCCTGCAGTGCTAATATCGGTGAAGAAGTTGCTATCTTTGAACCGACTCATGGTTCTGCTCCCAAATATGAAGAATTGGATCCTACTATCGTGAATCCGATTGCCATGATCATGAGTGCCTGTATGATGCTCGATCATATTGGGGAAGTGGAAAAAGCTGCCTGTATCCGCAAAGCTATTGCCACAGTTGTGGAAGAAGGCAAGGTTCGAGCTTATGATATGTTGAAGATGCGCGGCTGCCAGGAAGTATTGGATAATGGTGCTTCTTCTACGCCTGAAATGACAGACGCAATTATTGCAGCTTTATAAAACAGCTTTTAATCTCGTATCCAAACTGGGGCTTGGATACGAGATTAATACATTTCTAAATCACCCTTGTTCCCAAGCCCCAGCTTGGGAACTAATTTAGGAGAAAAAAATGAAAATAATGGAACTTTGGCCTGAAATATCCTGGATCAAAGATGATGATTTAAGAGAGAAAGTTTCCAAAACCTGGGAAGCAGCTTTGCAAAGAAGCGTTCTAACTGCAACTGATCTGCAAAATATTCCGTTTACGCTTTTGTGTGGACCATATCTAAAAGTTACCTTCATGGATCATAAACGTAGTGTAGTTCACATTGCCAAAGCTGCCGGAGAAAAAGTTAATGAATTCTATCACGGAGAACTTCCCGTGGATATGGATATTCTTATCGCTGGAGCGATCCTGGCAGATGTTGGCAAACTTCTGGAATATGTTCTGGATGAAAACGGAAAAGCGGTTCAGGGAACCTATGGAAAATATCTGCGTCACCCCTTCAGTGGTGTTTCCATTGCTGAGGAGTGTGCTGTTCCTGCGGAAGTCTGTCATATTATCGCAACTCACGCTGGTGAAGGAAATATGGTGAAAAGAACCACGGAAGCATATCTTGTTCATCATGCCGATTTTATGACGTTCTTGCCGTTTAAAGAAAGATTGAAAGTGTAAATAATTAAGACTTGTTCCCAAGTTCGTCTTGGGAACATTAAATTGATTTGCGTTACGAAGACAAACTTCGTAACGAGATTTTCTAAAATCAGATGAACAACACAACCATTACGGAGGATTCACAAGTTCAACCATCCGTAAGGTCGTTGTTAGTTTTTGTTCGCTGTTAACAATAAGGAGAAAATAATGGGCTTAACTATGATTGAAAAGATCCTGGCAAATCACTCTACAAAAGATGTGGTAATTCCGGGTGAGATCATCGATATTGAAATCGATGTACGCGCTGCCAGAGATTTCGGTGGACCAAATGTAGTAAAGAATCTAATAAATAACGGACTGGAAGTTGATGATATCAGCAAAACTTTCTTCACATTTGACTGTTATCCAACAACTTCTGATCCGAAATATGCGACAAGTCAGCAATATTGCCGCATGTATGCACGAGAAAAAGGGATAAAAGTTTATGATGTGAATTCAGGTATTGGAACACATCTCGTAATAGATAAAGGGTTGGCAACTCCGGGTTGCACTTTTATCTCAACGGATTCTCACGCTAATATTTTAGGTTCAATCGGTGCTTTCGGACAGGGAATGGGAGATCAGGATATTGCTGCTGCCTGGGCAAGCGGGAAAAGCTGGTTCAAAGTTCCCAAATCTATTAAACTTACTTTAAAAGGTAAACGACCTCAAAATATTTACGCCAAAGATATTGTCTTGAATCTTCTAAACAAATATGGTGCTAATACGCTTTTGGGTTATGCGGTAGAATTGTATGGTGAAGAGGTCGAAAAACTCACTTTGGATGAAAGGATCACGATCTCGTCAATGGCAACAGAGATGGGAGCAATAATTGTGCTTATTACTCCTTCCGATGAAGTAATGGAATATTGCGAAACCCGTTCTGGTAGGAAGCTAACTAAAGTTGAAGCTGATAAAAATGCTGTTTACGATCAAGAACTGGAACTGGACATTTCCAAATTTATTCCAATGGTTTCCCGTCCCGGACATCCTGATGATTCTGTAAATATTGACGAAGTCTTCCAAACAAAGATCGATTCAGGTTTTATTGGAAGTTGTACAAATGGCAGAATTGAAGACATGAGAGAAGTCGCAAAGATATTGAAAGGACGAAAAACAGCTCCCGATGTAGTATTGAAGATTGTTCCATCTACTGATGAAGTTTGGAATCAATGTTTACATGAAGGGATAATTGATATTTTCAAAAGTGCCGGTGCTTTGATTGGAAATGCAGGTTGTGCAGGTTGTGCCGCAGGTCAGATCGGGCAGAATGGTCCCGGAGAAATAACTATCAGCACGGGAAATCGTAACTTTGCTGGTAAGCAAGGGAAAGGAAAAGTCTATCTTGGTTCTCCAGTGGAAGTTGCCGCATCAGCGGTTGCGGGTTACATTACAACTCCCGATAGGATCCCTGAAAAACCTGCGGAATTTAAAGCTACCGGAGAATTTGAAAAACCGTCAGTTTCCAAAAAGGAAGAAATTTCCGAAAAACCTGTGACCATCGAAGGAAAAATTTGGATTATTAATGAAGATGATATCGATACAGATATGATCTTCCATAACAGATATTTAACGATCACGGACATTGCCGAGATGGGACAATATACTTTCGATAATCTGGAAGGTTGGAAAGATTTTGCTACAAAAGCAGAGCTTGGAGATATCGTTATCACTGGGAAAAACTTTGGTGCAGGAAGTTCACGTCAGCAAGCTGTAGATTGTTTCAAATCACTCGGTGTTCAACTTATTTTGGCTGAATCTTTCGGTGCAATTTACGAGCGAAATGCTATTAATGCTGCTTTCCCTATCTTAACTTATACAAGCATTGATGAACTTGAACTCAAACAAAGAGATAAAGTAAAAATCGACATCGAAAATGGAATAATCGAAAATATGGAAAATGGCAAGAAGGTTAAGATCAGTAAATTCTTTGATGTTCAGATGGAGATTTATAAACGAGACGGATTGCTGAGTTAATTTGAAATATGTATCCAATAATCTGGTTTCCAAGCCCCAGCTTGTGAACATAAAAAAGGAGATTATATTATGAGTGGAAAAACTTTTGTTGAAAAAATACTCAATGCAGAAAAAGGTGCGATAGTTTTTCGCAAACCGGATATCGTTCTTACACACGACAATACTGCAAGTATAAAGAACACATTTAATAAAATGGGAGGAGAAAAAGTTTTTGATCCGGATCAACTTCTTGTTGTTTTAGACCACAACGCTCCACCTACCAATGCCAAACTTGCGAACCAATATCAGACGATCCGTGATTTTGTGAAAGAACAGGGAATTATAAAATTCCACGATGTTTGTAACGGAATTTGTCATCAGGTAATGAGTTACCACGCTAAACCGGGAATGATAGTTGTGGGCAGTGACAGCCACACCTGCACTGCTGGAGCTTTTAATGCACTCGCTGCTGGAATTGATAGAACGGAATCAGCAGGAATTTGGAAACGGGGAGAAACCTGGTTCTTAGTTCCTACCACATTAAAAATCACTTTAAACGGCAAATTGAATTCTGGTGTTTATGCCAAAGATATTTCACTGTGGATAATTGGAATGATCGGCTCTGCCGGAGCAAATTACATGAGCATCGAATACCATGGTGAGGGAGTGAAAATACTTTCCATGGCTCAGCGAATGACTCTTGCTAACCTGGCTTCTGAGATGGGTGCCAAAAATGCAGTTTTTCCACCAGATGAAGTTCTGGAGGATTTCCTCGGAGAAAAAATCGTAAATGGTGTTTGGGCAGATGAAGATGCAGTTTATGAAAGAGAGATCGAGTTGGATTTAGCAGAAATATTCCCGCTTGTAGCAGCCCCGCATCACGTAGATAATGTAAAAGCCGTTTCGGAAGTTCAAGGAACAAAGCTTCAGCAAGGGCTGATTGGAACCTGCACAAATGGAAGATTAGAAGATATCCGCATAGCTGCAGAAATTCTGGATGGGAAAAAAGTTGCTGAGGGCTTCCAACTTCTGGTAATTCCTGCTTCTAAGGAAATATATCTGCAAATGATAGAAGAGGATTTAACCACTAAACTCATGAACGCAGGCGCCAGCGTGCTGGCAGTTTCATGCGGACCATGTTTAGGAACCGGTCAGGGAATTCCTGCTGATGGTTATACCGTTATTTCTACAGCAAACCGTAACTTCAAGGGACGCATGGGAAACAAAGAAGCTCAGATTTATCTGGCTTCTCCTGCCTGCGTAGCAATGAGTGCAATTGCAGGTGAGATCACCGACCCGCGCGGAAAAGTTTTTGCAGATAAATATCCATATCCAAAAGAACAAAGTACAACCGTTGATATTCAACCTGATGATAACAGGCGAGAAGCCGGCACCTGGAATTATTCCGATGTGGACAATCTAAACACAGATCAGATGTTTGCTGGAAACCTTACTTATCAGGTTCTCAGTTCCGATCCAGAGGCTATCATGCCATATCTGTTTGTGGATTTCGATGCTAACTTCCCAAAAAATGTGAAAGCTGGTGACGTATTAATTGCCGGTGAAAACTTTGGTTGTGGAAGTTCCCGTGAACATCCGGCTGTTGGTCTTGCTCATGCTGGAGTAAAAGCAGTTATAGTGAAATCCGTAAATCGGATTTTCTACCGCTCATCTGTGAATCAGGGACTTCCTATAATTGTGTTGCCGGAAGTTGTAGATGCATATAAGCAAGGTGATAAAGTGGATGTGAGTCTGGAAAATGGTTTTGTAAAAATCAATGATAAAGAATTTAAATTTGCTCCGCTTCCAAAAGAACTGATGGCGATCTTTGCAGCTAAAGGGTTGGTTAATTGGATTAAGATTTCTCATGGATTAAACGGATAAGGAAATAACTCAAAGTAGGATTAAATTGACAAAATGGTAATAACTTTTTTTTTCATTTGCAGGTGAATTTTATGAAAGATTTTGAAAAAATAAAGTTAATATTATCTAACAATAAAGCTGATTTAAATAGAAAATATTTTGTTAGCAATTTGGGGATTTTTGGTTCTTACGTAAGGGGAGAACAATCTGAAGATAGTGATCTCGATGCGCTGGTTGAATTCAGCAAACCTATCGGACTGTTTCATTTTCTCAGACTTCAGGGGTATTTAGAAGAAATATTAGGAGAGAAAGTTGATCTTGTAAGTAAAAATGCTTTGAAAGAAAGAATTGCTGAACACATTCTTAAAGAGGTAGTTTATATATGATTCAAAGAACTTATCAGGATTATTTTGAAGATATTCTGGAAGCAATAATTGATATTTCAAATTTCATTGATGATTTAACTTTTCATGAATTTACCAATGATAAGAAAACAATAAATGCTGTTATCAGGTCTTTGGAAATCATTGGAGAAGCTTCTAAAAAAGTATCACAAGAAATTAAAGAAAATAATCAGAATATTCCCTGGAAAGAAATGGCTGGAATGAGAGATAAAATGATCCACGGATATTTTGATTTAGACTTAGTTACAATATGGGAGACAGTTAAAAATGATATTCCGCCCCTGAAACCATTGTTTGAAAATTTGTTGATATAACTCAAATTTGCTCCGCTGCCTAAAGAACTGGTGAATTGGATAAAGGATAATTAACCACCAAGAACACTGAAATTCACCGAGTGAGAGATGAGATAAAAGAGAATTTATTGGTTTCAAAAAAACTTCACAAATCTTTGAGATTTGGTAAGTTTTGGATTGTAAACTTGTGAAGTCTTTGAGATTTAACAAGTTTTTTAGAATGATATGTTAAACAGAAAGGAGTATGATGCATTTCGATAAAGAAAAAGTTTTGAAAGCCCGGGAAGTGATACTGAAATTAGCCAATGGAAAAGATCCAATCAACAAAGAACAAATTTCTTCGGACAGCTTCCTGATCGATCCTCGAATGATAAGATGTTTTTTCTTCGTTGCAGAAGTTCTGGAAACTGTTTCCAGGCAAAGCAATAAGAATATTCCAGCCCCAACTGGATTTATCATAACTTCCGAAGAAAAAGAAAAGATTGTTTTTCCTGAAGGAAAGATTGGGGTTAATATATTCAGCAGATGTATTAATGATGTATTAGATCTAAATCGCAGTAAGAATCTTTCCGGTGCTGTTTTGAATAAACATCTGAAAGCACTAGGAATCTTGAGCGAAGAAAAAACAAGAGACGGAAAAACCAGAACCATTATAAATGAAAAATCTGCTGAATTCGGTTTTGAAAGTGTAACCAGGGAATTTGAAGGAAGAAGCTACAAAATGGTTGTGATAAATGAGAAAGGCAAAAAATATCTGCTGGAAAATCTGGAAGATATTATGAAGGATGGCTAAACTTCACAAATCTTTGAGATTTGTTAAGTTTTAGAATTGCAAAACTTGTTAAGTCTTTAAGACTTAACAAGTTTATGTTAACTTTACAATCCAAAAAGAATAAGAAGAAGAAAAAGAGAGAATTTTCGTGACAGAATAATAGCGAAAAAAATAAGTATGCAATGCACGTCAGATGCATATAAAGGAGAAGAAAAAAATGAACATTTATGTAGGAAATTTGTCGTATGATTTGACTGAGAAAGAATTAGAGGAACTATTTGCTGAGTTTGGTTCTGTGTCTGCTACTAGAATTATTACAGATAGAACAACCGGTAGATCAAAAGGATTTGGATTTGTTGAAATGGACAACAAAGCAGAAGGTGAAGAAGCCATTAAGCAGCTTGATGGGAAAGAGATGAACGGAAGACCACTCAAGGTTAATGAAGCAAGACCCAGAGAGGAACGTCCTCGCAGGAGACAGCAGTATTAAGAGCATCAAACCAAGTGTTTCTATTAAGTACAACCAGCTCGCAAATAATCAGGAGATTTTATAGATAGATTTTTTGAAAATGCTCGAGAACATCTAAAAACCTGTAGAGCAAAAAAAGTTTCAGGAAAAGAGGTAGAAAATTTATTGAAATTGGTTTGATGTAATAGTTCGATAGAACATTTTTTGGAGATGAGAATGAATAACTCAAAATATGTATGTCCAAAATGTGGAAATACTCAATATGAAACAGATGAGTTCCGCTCAACTGGTGGATTTTTAAGTAAGGTTTTTGATGTTCAAAATAAGAAGTTTGCAACAGTTACCTGCACAAACTGTAAATATACAGAAATCTATAAAGCATCAAGCAGTATGCTCGGAAATATATTTGATCTATTTACAAATTAGAAATAAGATATGAGTAACAATATTGTTCTAGTTTTTTGATACTGGGAATTTAAAATGTTCGGAATTGTCGTCTTAATTGCAGTAATATTTATACTTGTTCGTTTCTGGATGAATCAGGATATCGATGAAAATCATTTTAACAGCAATTGCTGTTATTTCTAAACTTTTACTTCCAGGGATTTGGTCAACTATCGGAATGACTTTCGCTCTGATAATTATGATTCTAATGCTAAGATGGAACGGAGAAAAAATCCGGTGAAACCAAAATTCAACACTTGCTAGAGTGATACTAAAAAGGAGAAGAATGAAAAATAGAATAGTAGTTCTGGGTGTAATGAATGAGTGTCTGAAAAGAATGTTGGCATATCAGAAAATCAGAATATAATTTATAAGGTCTCGAAAAAGGAAAGTTAATGAAGCCGCAATTATTTGCATTACTCGCAGCAATAGCCTGGGGCGTGGGTGGATATTTTGAAAAAAAAGGTATGCATCTGGGAAATCTCTCTCCACATATGGGAATAACTATCAGGACTTTAGTTGCACTCATTATTTTAGCATTTGTAAGTTTTCCGCAATGGAAAACAGTGACTCAGGCAGGCTCGAAAGCTCTTTTATATATGATTATCGGTGGTGGAATAGTTGCCGGTGCAATGGGAATGCTGTGTTTTTACATTGCCCTAAAAGGAGCATCTCTGGGAAAGGTACTGCCGATTGCTTTTACTTCTCCACTTTTCGGTGCATTAATGGGAGTCATGTTTGGAGGAGAATCTCTAACTTTCAAATCAGCTTTAGGAATATGTATGACAGTTGGCGGAATTGTGCTTCTGACAATTGGATAAAATTTATATTAAAAAGGAGAAACTATGAAGAAAAAAATCCCGAAAGGATGCATCATAGCTATTGTTATCGTTGTTATTATTATTCTAAGTATCTATTCTTATTTGAAAAATTCTTACAATTCGATGGTAACATTAGATGAGGGTGTGAAAGCAAAATGGAGTCAGGTGGAAAATGTATATCAGCGAAGATATGATCTGATTCCAAATTTAGTGAATACTGTTAAAGGTTATGCTGCACACGAAAAAGAAACGTTTCAGGCAGTTACGGAAGCCAGATCAAAAGCTGGTGGCACATTTAATATTTCCGAACAGGTTCTTAATGATCCTGCCATGTTCCAGAAATTTCAGCAAGCTCAAAGTACTTTGGGTGGTGCTTTGCAAAGATTGATGGTTGTGATGGAAAAGTATCCGGACTTGAAAGCAAATCAGAATTTCCTGGCGCTGCAGGACCAACTGGAAGGAACAGAAAACAGGATCGCTGTGGAACGAAAAAGATTTAATGAAACTGCCAGAATGTATAATACTTACATAAAACAATTCCCAAGATTAGTTTTGGCAAATATGTTCGGATTTACAGAAAAACAATACTTCAAATCTACAGAAGGATCAGAAATAGCACCAAAAGTGGAATTCTAATATAGCTCACGGATTTATAGGGATGAACACAGATAAAAAATATTTAACTGATTGTCCCATTTAAGCTTGAAATCATTCTGAAGATAAAACATCAAAGTTTATAAAATGTTTTAATCAGTTGAAAACTCAATGTTGTTTTCAGTTATTCTCGATTGTAGAATGAAAATAAATTATGGGGATTTAGAATATTCATCGAACTAATTCGTTTAATAAATCCGTGAATATCTGTGTGAATCCGTGAGCCAAAAAAGGAGTAAATATGCCGAAACTAAAATTCAGCCAAGAAGATTTGGATCAAATAAACAAAACCGTCAAGCAAGCGGAAAGTAAAACCTCAGGAGAAATAGCAACTGCCTTCATCAAAGAAAGTTATGATTATGCAATCTATGAATTGATTTTCGCTGTAATCTGTGGCTTTCTATATTTTGTGGTTATGATGTTCTTTGTTTATGAAGTAGAAACTTTCATCAAACAAATGTTCTGGGATTATTCAAATAATTATCTTTTGTTATTTTACGGTTTCTCCACATTCCTGGTAATTTCCATTTTCTATTTTATCGCCAATATCTCTATGATAGATAGATTAATCGTTACCAAGAAAATAATGAAACAAAAGGTTAAAGAAAGAGCTATCAGGCATTTTATGGAATCCGGTGTTTATAATACCAGAGATAGAACCGGAATCCTTATTTTCATCTCTTTTTTGGAAAGAAGGATAGAGCTGATCGCTGATAAAGGCATAAACGATAAAATCCCTCAGGAGAAATGGAACTCGATAGTAGAGAACATTATTCAAGGAATAAAGTCTGAAAAAGTTATTGAAAAGCTAACAGAATCCATTCTGGAATGCGGTGAACTTCTGGAGAAACATTTTCCCATCAAATCTGATGATACTAACGAACTCAGTGATGACGTTACAATTTTGGAGAAATGATCATGAAAAAGATATTTTTATTTATAATTATAATATTGATTTTCACCCAAATTTTTGCTTTGAAAGTACCGAAATTAATAGGTCATATTAACGATTATGCAGGAGTTTTATCCCAACAAGAAAAAGTTGCTTTGGAAAGAATGCTCATTTCTGCAGAAAGTAAAACATCCTCTCAAATTGTGCTTCTTACAATTCCATCTCTGAAAGGCGAATCTCTGGAAGATTTTTCTATGAATGTGGTTGAAACCTGGAAAATCGGACAAAAGGAATTTGATAACGGCATTCTTATGTTGATTGCCATGAAAGAGAGAAAAATCAGGATTGAAGTAGGATACGGTTTGGAACATATTATTACAGATGCCAAATCAGGTTTCATCATCCGAAATCTTATGCTCAATGATTTCAGAAAAGGTGATTTCTTTTCAGGGATATCAGTTTCCGTTCAAGCTATTTCCGGACTTATAACTAAAGACTTTGAAATAACTCCGGAACAATTGGCAAAATATAAAAGGCAGGAACAACATGGAAAACCTGCTCAAATTCCTGTAGGTTTCATCATTTTCATAATTATGATATTATTAAGTATGTTTGGCAAAAAAGGTAAAGGAAGACGTGGTGGTATTTTGCCGTGGATTTTGCTGGGAAGCATGTTAGGTGGAGGTGGTCGTGGAAGTTCCGGTTTTGGAGGTGGTTTTGGTGGATTCTCCGGCGGCGGTGGAGGATTCGGTGGTGGTGGAACTTCCGGTGGATGGTAATAAAAAATAAGTTGTGCAGAATCCTTTAACAGTATAAATATTGAGGTTAAATGAAAAAACTTTGTATAATTTTACATTGCTGCTTTCTTTTTTTCATCTCAATTGCACAGGAAAGTAACGAGCAAGAAAGCAATATAACAGTTGAAGAAACTCCCAAAGAAATTCCTAATCCAAATAGAGTCTTCACAGACATTGAAGATGAATATAAACTTGCAAAATACTTCTTTAATTCTAAAGATAGAAAAATATACAAGTTATTATTAGATGAGGAAAAGCCGATTTTCCTGGAAAATTTCTGGGCAGAAAATGACCCGAATCCGGTAACTTTTCAAAACGAATTTCTCCAGGTAATTATTGAGAGAATTAAATATTGTAATGAGCATTTTTCTCATTTCAAAGATGGGTGGAAAACCGATAAAGGTAGAATTTTTATCAAACATGGGCAACCTTTTGAAATTCTAAATGAAGTTACAGGTCGCGATACAAAAGCCACAGAAAGAGAATATCAAATCTGGAAATACCGAATTAATAAAAACATGACCTACATCTTCATTGATTTACAGCACTATGGTGATTACAGGATTATTTACAGCCAGAATGATGAAAAAGAAATAACATTGCCGGACTGGCGAAGTTACCTCGGTTCCGACTTTGATGCAAGCTTATTGTATTAAGTTCGAAACTATGTAAATTTTAAACCCTTTTTTAGCAAAAATTTTATTCGTGTTAATTTGTGTTAATTCGTGGTTTCATTTTCCGGTTTATCCGGGTAGGAGGTAAGATGAAAAAGCTTATAATACTAATTCTCGCTATTGTAATCTGGAGAGCAAAAATATGGCTCACCGGAATAATAATAAAAATCAGTTTTATTAAAAAATTAATAGATACTCATGATTGGATTGAGAGTTCTGATATCCTTCAAATCTCAATGTTAATCATTGCACTGCTTTTGATCTATTTTATTGGAAAAGGAAAATTCTCAGATTTCGGATTCCGGTCTGCAAAAATTAAAATCATCCTGAAAGCTTTTTTTACTGCAATTTGGATTTCACTTGTTTTATTCATTCTGAATGCAAGTTCAATTATGATCACAGGAATGCCTGAAGGAATGGGACAAGGTCCGCTATCAAATAGTTTATTAAAAAATATTATCACCATCTGGATACTTGCCAGTATGATCGAAGAAATTTTCTATCGTGGTTTCCTGCAGACCTTCCTGAATCCTTTGAAAGATATTGGATTAAAACTGGGAAAAATTTATCTCAGCTTACCGATTATTGCAGCAGCTATTATGTTCGGGCTTATGCATTTATGCTTGCTGGGAAAGATGCCGGACAGGATGGTTTATTTCGTTATTGTTAATGCAATTATTCTTGGATTAATTGCCGGTTATTACCGCGAAAAAACAGGAAGTTTAATTCCTGCTTATTTCGTGCATCTCGCATTTAATGTGGTGGGAATGATGGTACCGCAGATTATGATGATGGCGATGAAGGGGTAACGGCAAAAATAACCTGCTGGAACTTGCAATGCACAGTATGTTAAGACTTGAAAGAACATTTTGCGTAACCTTATCCGTTCAGATTCGCACATCGCTGTACCATTTAGCTTGAAACGATGGTCAGACTCTTTTTAATTTACATAATTAGTCCGTCCTGAAAAAGCATATAAGTTATAGATAAATAAGTTGACTACATATGGCATTTCATATACTTTCCTCGTAGAGAGTGAGTAAAAAAGAATAAAAAGCTGGGAGTTTATGATGCTAAAAAATCAAGTTTCCGAACCGGAACTTTTCCGAATTGGCAGTATTTCTGTGGAGAGGAATACTTTCAGACCGAGTTCCCCATCCATGCCACCAGCATGACTAAATGGCGTAATCGTTTGGGAGAGGACGATCTTCAACAACTTCTTGAAGGAACGATTAAAAGTGCAATAAAAACCAAGACAATCAAACCCAGCAGTTTGAAAAAAGTAAATGTCGATACCACAGTACAGGATAAGAACATCACTTTTCCCACCGACATCAATCTCTATTTCAAACTGATCAGTGCATTGGTTAAACTTGCTAAAACACACCAGATCAAACCTAAGCAGACCTACAAACGTGTAGGAAAGAAATTACTCCGCAAACATTCCGGTTATTGCCATGCAAAACAGATGAAACAGTGTTTCGTAGCGCAGGCAATCCCTGCGTCTCCGCCATCCAAAAAACTGCGAAAGCAGTTTTTTGGTTAATTGGTGTCTATCCGTAAATTCAAGTATTCAAAAGAGTTGATGTCTTTCTGAGAAATTCTTCTTGTTCAAGCCTAAGAAGAATCTCATCAACAAAGAGATGCTTCGATAGAAATTTCAGTGAAGAATTACTCAGCATGACAAAAATCCAATTCACGAACAGACAATAATTTGTGAACTGGTTAATCAGTAATTGGGTTTCTGTTTGTCAGGGATGAAGTAAGGAAAAAGCAAGTGTCCGTTTTATATAACTTCTTGAATATTACTCGTTATTATCTTTTTTTCCTTTTACTCCTGTTGAAATTAGATTTTCCCTTTTTTTCTTCCGGTTTTGCTTTTACAACTAAAGGTTTGTTATCTCTTCCCATTCTCCTGAACGCTTTTATGATCTGTTCGGCTTCTGCAAAAGGTACATTAGCAAAGGAAAAATTGTCATATACTTTTATGTCTCGAATCAGGCGAGAATCAATCATTGTTTCCTTTTTTATCATATCTGCCAGTTTTCTTTTAGTAATGTTATCTTTATTTCCCAAAGCTATGAATAGACGTGTTGTTCCTTTTAAATCGGGAGAATTATTATCGGCAGGTGATTTCACGTCTCTGATCTTCGCATATTTCTCGGGAGAAAAATCGTCTTTGTAGGCGTGGGTGAGAAGTGCCGCAATTATCTCATCGGGTTTGTTGTCTCCCAAAAGCTCATAGGCAACCGGCAGGTTATCATCGAAAGTCTTCATTTCGATGATCTCACTGATCTCTTTAATTATGCGTTTACGCTTCATATTGATAAGTTGTTTTACTTTTGGTATCTTCTCTTTACGGATTTCCGCATGTGCTGTTCTTTGAATATGCATTAATTTTCGATATTCCGATGGTGTTATGAATGTGATGGCAGTTCCGCGTTTTCCTGCTCTCCCGGTTCTGCCTATGCGATGAACATAGGATTCCGGATCCTGCGGGATGGAGTAATTCAAGACGTGCGTAAGCTCTTGTATATCGATTCCGCGAGCGGCAACATCTGTTGCAGCTAAAATCCTGATCCTCTTTTTTCTGAATTGATCGAGTATTCTTTCTCGTTGATTCTGAGAAATATCTCCGTGCAGTGCTGCTGCATCGTAACCTCTATCAGATAAAGCGTTTCCCAAATGCTGTGCTTTCAGTTTCGTTCTGCAAAAGATAAGAGCATAAAACTCTTTTTCTATGTCTATGATTCGGCACAAAGCTTCAAATTTATCGGATGAATTTACCTCAAAGTATATTTGATCAGTCAAATCGACAGTAAGTCTTTTTGGAGAAACTTTAATTTCCTCGTATTCACCCATAAAATTTTGTGCAAGTTTGACGATTCTCGGCGGCATTGTAGCGGAAAAAAGCAGCATTCTTTTGTCTTTGTTTGTTTGGGAAAGTATCTTTTCGATATCTTCGATAAATCCCATATTCAGCATTTCATCTGCTTCATCGAGAACCATATAAGAGAGTTGGTCTATTTTTAACGTTCCACGCTTGAGATGATCTAATATTCTACCGGGAGTTCCTACTACGATTTCAACACCTCTTTTCAATCTTCGCAATTGTCCTTCGATGGGTTGTCCACCATAAACAGGTAGAATCCCAATTTCACGATTTGTTCTAAGTGACATCATTTCTTCTGCAACTTGTATTGCCAATTCACGAGTAGGAGCCAAAACCAATGCTTGCGTAATACCATTATTTTTTATATTTTCGATTATTGGAAGCCCGAAAGCTGCGGTTTTGCCTGTTCCGGTTTGTGCCTGTCCTATTATATCTTTTTCGTTTGTTAAAAGTAAAGGTATTGTTAAAGCTTGAATAGGGGAAGGTGTTTCAAATCCCTTTAGTTTTATTACTTCCAAAATTTCAGATGAAAGTCCCAGTTCATCAAAGTTATATATTTTATCCATATTATTCCTTATTTTATATCTTTTGAATTAATCCAAATTAGACGGTATGATTGTCAAATCATTATTTTTTTCGATGCAAAATTTCGAAATTTTTGTGTAGAATTATGTTATATTTGATATTGATTTTTATGGTTGACAAAAAAAGCCGTTTTTAAAGTTTCTAATACAAATTTTTTAATAAAGGGGAAAAATTGAAAAACATCTTAGTAATGGGTGCTGCTGGTCAGATTGGTTCTGAGCTTGTTCCTGCTCTCAGAAAAATTTATGGTGATTCAAATGTTGTAGCTTCGGATATAAGAACAGATATTAATGAAGATTTTAGAAAAGCTGGTCCTTATGAAGTTATTGATTGTTTAGAGTCACATAAGTTAGTTCAGGCAATTGTAGAATATAAAATTGATACTGTTTTTAATCTTGTGGCATTGCTTTCTGCAGTAGGGGAAGCTCAACCGCAAGTTGCTTGGAAAATAAATGTGGGTGGATTAATAAATATTTTGGAAATTGCACGAGAATTGAAATTTGCAGTATTCACACCCAGTTCGATTGGAGCTTTTGGTCACTCAACTCCCCACGATAATACACCTCAAAATACAATTATGAGACCGAATTCGATTTACGGAGTAACAAAAGTTGCTGGTGAACTTCTGTGCGATTATTACAATCAGAAATATGGCATAGATACTCGTGGAGTGCGCTATCCGGGGATCATTTCAAATGTTACACCTCCGGGTGGCGGAACCACGGATTATGCAGTTGACATCTATTATAAAGCAATTCAGGAAAAAAAATTTACCTGTAATTTAAAACCCGGAACTTTTCTTGATATGATGTATATGCCGGATTGCATTCGAGCTGGAATAGAAATCATGGAAGCTGATCCTTCCAAACTTATCCACAGGAATGCGTTCAATGTTGCTGCGATGAGCTTTGAACCGGAAATGATCGCTGCTGAAATCAAAAAGCATATTCTAGAGTTCACAATGGATTATAACATCGATCCTGTCCGACAGACAATTGCAGAAAGCTGGCCTAACAAAATGGATGATACCGCAGCATTTGAAGAATGGGGCTGGAAACATGAATATGACCTTCCTAAAATGACTGAAGATATGCTGAATGTACTTTCGAAAAAACTCGGGTAACATAAACCTCTGGTTTGTGAAACCTCAAAGCGGGAGCTATTAGTTACGATAATATGGTGTAGTAAAAAATGATCTACGGAATTGGAATCGATATCATTGAAGTGGAGAGAGTTAAAAAACTCATTTCCAAAAAAGATAAGTATCTCAAAAGAATTTATACGGAAACTGAAATTGAATATTGTGAGAATTTTAAAAGAAAAGAACAGGAATATGCTGGACGTTTTTCTGCCAAAGAAGCTTTTTCCAAAGCAATGGGTACAGGAATGAGTCATGGAATAAAATTTAATGAGATTGAAATTATAAATGATGACCTGGGAAAACCGGAAATAATTCTTTCTGGTTTCACAAAAGAATATTTTCAAAAAAAAGGATTGAAAAATATTTTTGTTTCGATCTCTCATTTAAAAGAGTATGCCACAGCAGTAGTAGTAATAGAAAAATAAGAAAAGCTGAGACGCAGATTTTCGTAGATGAGTTATGATAAAATTAGAGAAGGAATTTTTATAATCAAATCATAATTAATCATATAAAATCAGCGTGAATCAGCGTCAAAAAATAGAAAAGGAGAATATAAAAAATGTCAAACATCGGTCCGTATGAAGAAAGATTAATAAATTTTGACTGGTCGATTTCTGAAAAAGAACTCGGTTACAAAGATGGAGATGTCCTGAACATCGGCTGGTATTGTTCCGATCGTATCTGTGAGATGGGAAAGGCAGATAAACTTGCTCTCATCTGGGAAGGTCTCGGTGGAGTGGAAAAGAAATATACTTTCGATGATGTTCGCATTAACAGCAACAAGATCGGTGCTTTCCTGCGAAGTCTGGGAATTAAAAACGAAGACAGGATTTGTCTTTTTATGGATAAAATTCCTGAGCTTTATATTGGATTTCTGGGAGTTCTGAAGATCGGTGCAATTGCTCAACCGCTCTTTTCAGCTTTCGGAGACGAATCGCTCCACGTGAGATTGGATAATGCCGAAACAACTGCGATCATTACTCAAAGAAAGCATGTAGGGAAAGTTCGAAAACTTATTGAAAAAAGCCCGTATCTAAAACATGTTATCATCGTAGATCATGATGGAAAAAAACCATTAAAAGGGAGAGAATTAACCTTTGATATGGAAGTTTACGAAGAACCGAAAGATTTTGAGATTTTCCCAACTAAAGCAGAATCCGCTTCAGTTCTTCATTATACTTCGGGAACGACCGGACAGCCAAAAGGTGTGAAACATGTTCATTATTCTCTCATCTCGCAATATCTCACAACCAAGTGGGTTCTCGATCTTCAGGAAGATGATATTTACTGGTGTACTGCAGATCCTGGTTGGGTTACGGGAACTTCTTATGGAATTATCGGACCCTGGAGTATGGGAATTACTCAATGCGTTCTCGATACCGGATTTTCCGCATCTTCCTGGTATGAGTTCATTCAAAAACATAAAATAACGATGTGGTATTCTGCTCCGACCGCGATTCGTTCTTTAATGAAAGCCGGAGATGATGTTATTAAAGAATATGATCTTTCATCTCTCAGGCATCTGGCGAGTGTGGGAGAACCACTTAATGCTGAAGCTGTAATCTGGTCTGGCAAAGTATTTGGTCATGAATTTCTCGATACTTACTGGCAGACGGAAACCGGCTCAATGATGCTGACGAATTTTCCCGGTATGAAGATCAAACCGGGCTCGATGGGAAAACCTTTCCCGGGAATCACTGCTGCTATTCTCGATTCAAAAACTTTTGAACCCATAACAGACACCGGAAAGATCGGACTTATCGGTTTTAAACCCGGCTGGCCAGCAATGATGAGAACTTACTGGAATAATGAAGAAACATATAAATCAAAGTTCAAAAATGGCTGGTATCTGCCCGGAGATAGATCGACTATCGATAAAGACGGTTATTTCTGGTTTGTGGGACGTGATGATGATGTCATTAATACAGGCGGACATCTCGTGAGTCCTTTCGAGGTAGAATCTGCACTTCTGGAACACGAAGCGATTGCTGAATCTGCTGTTGTGGCAAAACCGGACGAAGTAAATATGGAAGTTGTAAAAGCTTTTGTTACGCTTAATCCGGATTATGAAATAGATGATATGCTGGAATTGAATATAATGAATTTCATCAGGAAGAAACTTTCACCTCTGGCGATGCCGCAGGAGATCGAATATGTGAAATCACTTCCCAAAACAAGAAGCGGAAAAATTATGAGAAGACTGCTTCATGCTAAAGAGTGGGGAGAAGAGATCGGTGATACTTCCGGCTTGGATGATGATGAATAGTTCACCGCAGAGAACGCAGAGAGCGCAGAGATGAATCAAAAAAATAGGCTGAGTAAAATTACTGAAACAATCATAGGTTGTGCCATAAATGTTCATAAAGAACTGGGACAAGGTCTTCTGGAGTCTGCTTATGAAGCTTGTTTATTATATGATCTTTCTCAAACCAAAATGAAAATCGAAAGCCAAAAACCACTTCCAATAATCTACAAAAATGTGAAACTTGATTGTAGTTACCGTTTAGATTTACTAATTGAAGATGAAGTAGTTGTTGAAATAAAATCAGTTGAAAAACTGCTGCCGATTCATAAAGCTCAGTTGCTTTCTTATCTTAAAATATCCAGTTTAAAAATTGGATTATTAATAAATTTTAACGTTGAACTTTTAAAGGATGGCATTATTAGAGTAGTAAATAATTATCCTGATTCTCTGCGTCCTCAGCGTTCTCAGCGGTAAATTAATAAAATAAAAGGAGAAAAAAAAATGGAAGAAATGAAAGATGTAATTTTAGAATATGTTATTGAAGAATACGTTGAAGACGAAGATGAAGAAATGACTTACGATACACCGCTCATTTCCGGCGGGATCGTGGATTCATTCTCAATGGTTTCCCTCAAGAGATTCCTGGAAGCAAAATACAAGATTTCCATTCCGGATGAAAAAGCTTCCCCTGAAGCATTTGATACAGTAAATAAAATCGTAGAATTAGTAAAAGAATTTATTGGCTAAACCAAAATCTTGCGAATGGTTTACTCTCCTTTGTAAGGGGAAATTAGGGATTTTCTTGACCTTCGCAATGGTTAGAATTGGCTTAATTAGATTAACCGTTCGGAAGGTTAGAAAAAAATAAGGAGTAAAATATGGGTTATAGTGATAAAGTAAGGAAAATGTATCAGGAGCAAATCAAAGGCATTCAAGATGCAGGTATTTTCAAGCAGGAAAGATTCATCCATTCTTCCCAAGCTGCCGATATCGAGGTTGAATATCCTACAGGGTCTTCTTTGAAAAAAGTTATTAATATGTGCGCAAACAATTATCTGGGACTTTCCAGTCATCCGGAAGTCGTGAAAGCTGCCCACGAAGGATTGGATTCTCGTGGATACGGAATGTCATCAGTTCGTTTTATCTGCGGAACTCAGGATATTCATAATGATTTGGAAAAGAAAGTTACCGAATTCTTGGGAACAGAAGACACGATCCTTTTTCCAAGCTGTATGGATGCAAACGCAGGGGTTTTTGAAGCTATCCTTACCGATGAAGATGTGATGATCTCAGACCGTCTGGTTCACGCTTCAATTATCGATGGAATTCGTCTTTGCAGCGCAATGCACGATACTTTCAAACATTCCAATATGAATCATCTTGAGAAAAAACTTATTCTGCATGCAGATAAAAGACTGAAAGTTGTGATCACAGATGGTGTATTCAGTATGGATGGAGATACAGCCAAGCTCGATGAGATGGTCGAACTCTGCGATAAATACGATGCTATGCTTTTTGTAGATGATTCTCATTCTACAGGATTTATTGGTAAAACTGGTCGTGGAACTCATGAACATTGCGGTGTTTTTGGAAAAATAGATATTATTACAACTACGTTTGGAAAAGCCCTTGGTGGTGCTTCCGGCGGATGCGTTTCTGGTCGTAAAGAACTCGTGGAAATGTGTCGTCAGAAAGCAAGACCTTATCTTTTCTCAAATACAATGGCTCCGGTTATTGTTGCAGGAGTTCTTAAAGTTCTGGATATTCTTTCCACAAGCACAGAAAGAAGGGACAAGCTGGAAGCAAATACAAAATACTGGCGTAAAGGTTTAACTGAAGCAGGATTTGTTCTGCAACCAGGAGATACTCCAATAGTTCCTGTAATGCTTTTCAATGCAAAACTTTCGCAGGATTTCTCAAAAGATCTATATGACGAAGGAATTTATGCGATCGGCTTCTTCTTCCCAGTGGTTCCCAACGGAAAAGCAAGGATCAGAACGCAAATCTCCGCAGGACACGAAATTCATCACCTGGATAAAGCTTTGGAAGCCTTCATCAAAGTAGGAAAGAAATACGACATCCTGGGAAAAACTAAACAAGAAATTATCCAGAAGTACGGGCTGTAAATTTTCCCTGTTTGGGAACGAGAAAAAAAATAACAAAAATGAGGAGGATATGTGGAAAAGAAAAATGACTACAGGATAAGTTTTTTCAAACCCACAACTGCTTTTTCAAAAATCAACAGAAATTTGGTGATCGTTCTGGTAATAATTTGGGCTGTAGCTATCTTCGGATTTCAAATATTACTAAAGGTTGTTGAAAAGCCGACACCAGAAAGTTCTTTGTTTACTTTTGAAGAAGTATGGAGCAATGTGAAGGATGGCAATGCTTCTCTGGACGAAAAAATCAAATTTGCAGATGCGGTTTTATCCGTTCTTGGAAAATCTACCATTTTAGCAAAACCGCAAAAAAAAGCAACTCTAAATAATGCTTTTAGCTGGATTGTTTACGATATGATCGCAGAAGAAGAGAAAGAAAATTTTAAAGCGGAGATTTCAGCTTTTGAACAGCTTAAAGCAAATATCACAACTTTGAAAGATAACGATTATATCAATGCAAAAGCAAGTATTATCGAAAAAGTTGCTCCGCTTTTGCGTCTGGAAAATCATAGTCTAAAAGCAAAATTGATTCCTTTGGAATTAAAAGCAGATGCTATGGAAGTATTCACAACAGACAATATAAATAATATTCACGGGATAATGAAATTATATCTTACTCATAATCAATCTTTTCTCACTGATACGATTGTTCTCGGATTCCCTTTCCATTACTTCTATACTGCAATATTGCTGTTAGTAATGTTCGTAATATTATGCTGGGTTTATTGTTTTAAGATAGATAAAGTACATACTAAGATAGGTACGTACGACAAAAAAAACAAATAGAGAGCTGGAGATAAAAATGAAAAAATATGCTTTAATTTTAATGTTATTACTCACTGCAACTTTCCTTAGTGCAAGCGCTACTGCATTGGAAGGTAGTTTCAGAGTAGGACCTGCAGTTATTTTGATTTCTATCTTAGTTCTTTTTATCCTAGTCGGTTTATTTTTCAGAGCAAAAGATACTACAGATTATTATGCTGCAGGCAGAGGAATTTCCCGTGTTGGTTCAGGTATGGCTATCGCATCAAACTGGATGAGTGCTGCTTCCTTTTTGGGAATGGCAGCTTTGATGTATGGCGCCGGTTATCACGGACTTGCCTTTGTTGTTGGTTGGACTGGTGGTTACGTTTTATTGTTGATACTAATGGCTGGTCAGATTAGAAAATACGGAAAATATACAGCTCCCGATTTTATCGGTGACAGATATTATTCAAAAGGCTTGAGAGCTACTTCTGCAGTTGTAGCTATTTTGATTTCAATTTCGTATTGTGTTGGACAATTCGGAGGTATCGGTCTGATGTTCAAATGGGTAATGGGTATAGACTATATGTGGGCGGTTATCATCGGAAGCTCGGTCGTGTTGGCTTATACTCTCATATCCGGGATGCTCGGTGTGACGAAGAATATGCAGATTCAGTATGTGATCATTATCATTTCATTCCTTATACCATTATTTATTCTTACTTATAAATTCGATTATTTCTGGGTTGTTCCGGAAATTGGATATGGAGCTGTTGTTTCTGATATAGTTAAAGGAATTCCTGCTCCTGAAACAGCTGATCTTGTTAATTCCTTCGGGCATAATTTTGCCATTCTGCCAAGTCCGGAATATGCAATGCCCTGGGATCCTTCGACTGGTAAAACGTTCTTCCAATGGATTGCTATTACTTTTTCTTTGATGATTGGAACTGCGGGGCTTCCGCACGTGATTCAAAGATTTTACGTAGTTCCCAGAGCTCGTGATGCAAGATGGAGCGTTGTTTGGGGACTTTTTTTCATCTGTATCCTTTATTGGAGTGCACCCGTATTTTCTGCTTTTGGTAAGATTTTATCAACAAATCCGGAAATCGGTGTATTGGCAAAAGATGCTATCGTGGTTTACACTGCTCAGCTTGGAAATGTGAATCCGCTTATAGTAGGATTACTTGCTGCAGGTGGAGTTTCCGCAGCATTCTCAACGGTTTCGGGACTTCTGGTTGCCGGTTCTTCAGCTTTTTCTCATGATCTGTATTTCAAAGTAATCAATCCGAAAGCAGATCCGAAAACTCAACTCAGAATGGCTCGATTTGCAACTGTATTGATGACTATAATCGTGATGTGTCTGGCGATGTTAAAATTAGCATTGATCGGACAGCTTGTTGCTTTGGCTTTTTCTTTAGCTGGTTGCACGATTTTCCCATTGTTCTTATTAGGAATCTGGTGGAGCGGTTCAAACAAAAAAGGTGCTATTGCCGGATTATCAGTTGGGTTGTTTGTTACTGCAATCTCTCTTACATATTTTGTAGCAGGAAAAGCAGGAGCTACATTGCCTTTCCATGAATTTATAACATATTGGCTGGGAGCCTGGTATTTTGCCTGGATAGGTGCTCCTCTGGCAATCATCACAAATATCATAGTTTCCAATATGACCAAAGAAACACCTTTAGAGATCAGAAAATTCTTGGTGGAACAGGTTCATTCATAAAAAAATCTTTTCAGGTGAAGATATTTCCAAAAAAAATCAGGCTTAATTGCCTGATTTTTTTGGATTTCAACCTTATTCATTAACTTAGGAAATAAGGAGTTGTATTCATGTTAAAAGATATTTTCATATTGAATAGCAGAAGCAAAAAGCTAATTGCTATTATGGTTATCATTTCTGTTATTTGCATTTTAATTGCGCATTTTTATTATAAAAATCTAAATTCAACTTTAGATCCACGGACTAATAAAATTCAGCAATTATACAAAAAATACATTAAATATGTGAATGATAATGAT
>CAYWJN010000035.1:0-23964 GCA_964457455.1 uncultured Candidatus Cloacimonadota bacterium | reverse complement strand
CTTTTAGGTAGTATCCCATTAATTGGTAAGCTTTTTCAACACAAAGAAGAAATCGTCAACAATACAGACCTGATCATTGAGATTACACCACGTGTTGTTGATTTCACAAAAGAAAGTGTAGACTTTGAGCTTGACAAACGTTTGGAAAGAAAATTAATTAAGGAAGAAGAATAGGAGGAAATTATGAAAACAAAAAAACTTGTATTTATCATTACTTCTGTAATAGTTTTAACCCTTTTAATTTTTGTGGCTTGTGATAAAAGAGTTTTGGAAGTTCAGGATTATTCTATTCAGAATATTTATGCAAACCCGGATACTATTTATGCTGATAATGATCCGCAAACATATTCTGAAATTAATGTTACAGTCGTTGATAAAAATGACGTTCCCTTAGTTGGGCACACTGTAACCTTTAAAATTTTAGGACAAGTTTTTGGCAACATAACAGCTTCCAGTAATACTGGTAATAATGGAGTGGCAGTAGCTCAGTTCAATGATATCGGAATAGTGGGAGTGACAACTGTAGAAGCTTCGATTGCCAGCTCAAAGGAAACTGTGAACATCAGCATAATTAACCCTCCAGCCCCGGGAAAATATTACCTTGCTCAATTGCTTGCAGTTCCGGATTCTATCTATGCAGATAATCAGGATGCTACCTATTCCGAGATTAGGGTATTTCTTGTTGATGAGAATGGATTCCCAGCTGTTGGTGATTCTGTATTCTTCCAGACAAATCCGAATTTAGGTTATGTTACAGCATCTGCTACTGCAGACCAGTATGGTGTTGCCAGAGCTGAATTCCGTGATATAGGCATAATCGGTGATGCTGTAGTTCAAGCTCATATTCCGGATTCCACAGCCACAGTTATTGTGAGAATCCTGGAAACTCCAACCTATCATATTGAAAGAATTACTGCAGAGCCGGATACGATTTATGCTGACAATAACATTACTTTTTCCGAAATTGAAGTGCTCGTGAAAGATGAGCAGGGTTTTGCTGTAACCGGAGAGATGGTATCCTTCAGAACTGACATCGGAAATATTTTAGCTCATATTTATACAGACAGCAGCGGAGTTGCAGTAACTACTTTCTGGGATAATGGAGAGGTCGGTGTAGCTACTATCGAAGCATTTGTAGGAGATACATTCGCAGAAGTTACGGTTTGGATAGAGGAAATACCAGAGATTGACCCGGATGAGTTTTACTTAGATATAAATTCCAATGATATTAATATCGATGAAGTAATTTTGGTGAGAGCTCATGCAAAAAATACTCTGGGTGTATTTGTGCCGGATGGCACTATCATAGTTTTTCAGACTACAAAAGGATTCTTCCAGACTTTCGATGCTATTCCTTTGGGAACTGTGGTTCAAGCCACAACTACAAGTGGTGTTGCTCAAACTTATTTCAATGCCGGCACTCAAGCTGATGTTGCCGTGTTAAGTGCTTCGATATCAAACCTGATTGTAACCGAGAATATTACAATTCATCCAGGTTCTCCGATAAATATGTTTCTTAAAGCATTAAATGAAAATGGTGAAGAACAATACATCATTCCTGTAAATAGTAATGAAGTACTTACAATTCAAGCTAAAGTTCAGGATAAATACGGTAATCTTGTTGAAAGTGGGCTGCATAGTGTTAATTTTGAAACTACCCTCGGGACAATCCAACCTATAATGAGTCCAATTGATTCTGGTTATGCATACTCTGAGTTCTCACCCGGAATAACCGCAGGAATTGCAGAAATATCTGCAGTATCCGATTCTGCAGCAGCTACTGCTTTTATCACAGTCACATCAGATGATATATATTCCATTGAATTTGATTTTTCCGGTCAGATAGATATCCATATTCAGGGAACCGGTGGAGAGGAATCTTTTGAACTTATGGTGAATCTCTATGATATGAATGGTAATCTTATAGATGAATCGTTAACTGTCTGGTTCCAATTGATGAGCTATCCTACAGGTATGAATATCAATAATGTGGGAGTGATAGACACCACTCAAGCCACAAATGGGCATGCAGTTGTATCTATAAATAGCGGTTCAGCTTCTGGCACAGCAAGTGTAAAAGCCTGGGCATTTAATGACGAAGGAGTAGAAATATCTTCTACTAAATCTAATATTGTGGTTCATGCAGGTCCCACAAACTCCATTGATATTTCAGTGGGAGATCAGAGTACAGGTGTGGATGTTGGTGGTGGTTATTGGAACATTGAATGTGCTGCTCTTTTAAACGATATCTATGGAAATCCTGTGGATTATGGAACTGCAGTCTGGTTCTCATTACCGGAAGCTCCTTCCTGGGCTACCATTACAGCAGAATCCTATGTGGGAAATGTAAATGCCAATGGTGATTCACTTGATGGAGTTGCATATACAAGCCTGGTTTTTGAAGGTTCACATTCAAATGATACACTCTTAATTAAAGTGGAATCTGCAGGCATTGATTCTAACGTGGTTTTCACTGATTCAACCTATATAACTTTACCAATCCAATTTCCTATTATAGATTTAGCTGCAGTACCTCAGCATCTTGATTGGGTAATCCCAGGTGATGAGGATCCTAAAGACACCGTAATTCACGTGCAAGTTCTTGATGGTCAGAACAATCCACTTGACGGTGTTGAATTGACCTTCTCAACAACTTTGGGAGAACCAATGAACATGCTTGCTATTCCACCCGTTCCCCACTATTTTGCTATTACTGATACAATTGCCGGTGAGCATGGTCGGGTGAATAAGACCGTTCGATACCAGAAATATGAATGCCCGCCACCAACCTTAACAGGTCCGGGATCAACGTCCGGTACAGTTAATGTGCAGATTCTGGGTTCTCAAGTCACGAATTCAATTGATGTTATTCTTTTCAGGTATACTGATTAGGAAATCGTTTAAGGAGATTTAATGACTTTTAACCCTCGCTTTGCCCGGATTGGTGAGATCTTTATTCATGAAGGATTTGTAACTGAAGATCAGGTTAGAGAGGCACTTGTTAAACAAAATAATTTTGGGCTTAAGATTGGAGAGACTCTTATAAAACTGGGTTATCTTTCCGAAGATGATCTTTTAAAGGCGTTACATCTTCAGCTCGAATATGATATTGTGGAAGAAGATGTAATCCTGGATCTTGATTCTGAAGTTGTAAAATTGATTCCGGAACCATTTGCAGTTCAAAACCGTGTGATAGCAATAAAAGAGACAGGCGATACTATTGTAGTTGCTATGACGGATCCCGAAAATATCGTTATTCATGATAATCTTAAGAAAATTCTCCACAAGAAAATAAGTCCTGTTCTTATTGGTGAAAACACTTTAACAGATACTCTAGAAAGATATTACAAAAGCATTCGTACAACTTCACAAGTAGAGGATGCAGTTGATGGATTTGAATTTGTAGCTGTCGATGAAGATGAGAATGAAATCACGATAGATACTAAAGGTGATAAAGATGCACCTGTGGTCAGGCTTTTGAATATTATCATCACGGAAGCAATAAAATCTTATTCCACCGATATTCATATTGAACCTTTAACCAAGCAAACATGCATTCGTTATCGTATCGATGGAGCTTTGCGAGAAGTAATGTCTTCTCCCATTGGTTTGCATTCCGGAATTGTTTCGCTGGTAAAAGTGATGTCAAAATTGAATATTGCAGAAAGACGGTTACCTCAGGATGGTCATATCTCTCTGAAAACATCTATGAAAAGTGTGGATGTTCGTGTTTCGATTGTTCCCACTGTTACAGGTGAGAAAGTTGTGATGCGTCTTTTGGATAAAGGCGAATTCGGGTTCAGTCTTACAACTCTCGGTTTCACTCATGAGAATTTAAAACTTTTCAAAAAATGGATTCATCGTCCCTATGGGATTACAATCGTTTCCGGTCCTACAGGAAGCGGAAAATCAACTACTTTGCATGCGGCTTTGAAAACTATAAAAGATGTTGAAACAAATATTGTAACTGTGGAAGATCCGGTTGAATACCGTTTGGATGGTGTTTCTCAGATAGAAACAAATGCCAAGATCGGTCTTACTTTTTCCAGTGCTCTGCGTCATGTTCTGCGTCAGGATCCGGATATTGTTCTTATAGGTGAGATTCGTGATTCGGAAACAGCAGATATTGCAGTGAAATTCTCTTTAACCGGTCACCTGGTTTTCACAACTCTGCATGCAAATGATGCACCTTCCACTATTACGCGTCTTTTGGATATTGGGATTCCAGCGTACTTGGTTGCTTCATCTTTGAATTTGGTTATGGCTCAACGTCTGGTTCGTAAGATTTGTCGTCATTGCATAACAGATTTCGAACCTACTGAACAGGATCTTCATGATGCTGGAATTTCAGAAGAAGAAGCAAAAAACATCAATTTCAAATATGGTAAAGGTTGTGTGCATTGCGATAATACCGGCTATTCAGGAAGAACAGGAATTTTTGAAATGCTGGAGGTTACCAGTGGTATTCGTCAATTGATTTTTGAGGGAAAGAACCAGGATGTTATTCGTGAAGCAGCTATGAAGAACAGTATGCATTCTCTTCATTATGCAGCTCTGCAAAAAATGAAAGATGGAATCACAACCATAAAAGAAGTAATAAAATTAACTATAATAGATTAAATCGGTTTAATAAGATTAGTTAAAATCTAAAGGAAAATAAATGGCAGTTTTTCGATATATAATCAAAGATGCAAAAGGAGCCAGATTAGAAGGCACCCTCAAAGCAATGACAATGGATGAAGCCATTGAAAAGTTGATTAAAGAGGGAAGCACAATCATCTCTGTAAAATCCGCTGAAGAAGGAGCCTTTAAAGGTAAACTATCTCTTTTTGATAAATTATTACTAACCTTATACAAAATCAAAACCGGAGTCGGTTTAAAAACTCTGGTCTTTTTTACACGCCAGTTGGCGACCATGTTTTCCGCTGGTTTAACCCTTGAGAAATCGATTACAAATCTTGAAAAGGAAGAAAAGAAGAAAAAATTCAGAAAAGTATTAATAAAGCTTTCTGAAGATATCAGGAAAGGATTTAGTATGTCTGAGGCAATGGAACAGCATCCTGGTGTGTTCAATCCTCTTTATATTTCTCTGGTTAAAGCCGGAGAGGTTTCCGGTACTTTGCACACAGTTCTCGATGAACTCTCTGAATATTTAGAAAAAATCGCAGATACACGCAGAAAAGTGATGTCTGCCTTATCTTATCCGATTTTCATTATTTGTTTCCTGATCATTGTGGTTTGGGGGCTTTTCTATTACATTATACCCATGTTTGCAAGTGTATATGAAAGCTTTAATGCAGATTTGCCGGGACCAACCCTCGTAGCAATCGCCATAAGTGATTTTGTCAGACATAATGTATTTTATACATTTCTGATAATTTTAGCTGTAGCAGCTACAATATTTCTCTTTTATTTATCAGATAAAGGTCGTTATCTCATGGATACCATCAATCTTAAAATTCCGATTATCGGCAGTTTATTGTATAATTCCATAATGAACAAGTTTGCTAGGACTTTCAGTATTTTGATGTATTCCGGTGTTCCGATTATGGAATCTATGGAGCTGGTGGAAAACGTAGTTCAAAATGCAAAGATTGAAGGAGCTGTCCGGAGAGCCCGGGTTATGGTAAAAGAGGGTTATAGCGTGGCAGGTGCTTTCAAAAAAACCGAAGTGTTTCCACCCACATTGCTGCAATTGATATCAACAGGTGAAGAAACCGGAGATATGGATTCGCTTTTGGGCAAAGCTGCAGATTTTTATGGGAAATTAGTTGATTCCGTAATAGACAGGTTAAGCTCTCTCATTGAACCTTTACTGATAATTTTATTGGCTGGAGTAGTGGGTACGATAATTATTATTACTTATCTTCCGGTCTTCAATCTGGGTATGGCAATTAGTTCAGGCGTGAAATAATAGATTTTTTTATGCTCAAGTTGTTGATTTTATCTGAAAGTTTTCAGCTCGGGTATTTTTTACTTTATTATGTTTGATATTACAGGACATTTAATTATCTATTTTTTCCTATTTATTGTAGGAGCATGTCTGGGTAGTTTTTTCAATGTTTGCATTACTCGTCTACCCAAAAAAGAATCAATCATTTTTCCCTCATCCCATTGCCCCCAATGCAATACGAAAATAAAACCGCTAAACAATATCCCCATAATCAGTTATATTCTTTTAAAAGGAAAATGCAGAAATTGTTCAGTCAGGATTCATTGGTACTATTTTGTGGTAGAATTGCTTTTCCCGATAATACTCATTCTTTTACTCAATCGATTTGGAAACGAATTTTCGCTTGTTTATTTCAAATATGTTGTTCTCTTTTCTTTTGGTATAATTATCTTTTTTACGGATTTGATTTCCGGCATTATTCCGGATGTTCTTTCCATTCCTCTGATTATTATTGGAATTTTATTTTCTTTATTTCCTTCTTCAGATTTGTATATTTTGGGTTCTTTGATTGGTGCAGGTTTCGGGTTTATATTTTTTCTTTCGATTTCATATCTGTTTTATTTAGTAAAAAAACGTGAAGGTTTAGGTGGTGGTGATGTAAAATTTATTGCAGCCATCGGAAGTTTCATCGGTTTTACAGGTGTTTTGTTTACTGTACTTGTTTCCTCTTTCACTGCGATAATTTTTATGTTATTAATATTAAAATATGATCCCAAAAAAGAGTTTTCATTTGGACCTTTTATGGTTTTTGGTTTTTCAGTTTATATTATTTTTGGAGAAATTCTGACGCATTCTTACCTGATGCTATTCGGTCTGAATTTTTAAAATAGATTGGCAACTTTGAGTTAAATGAATTAGAATTAAGAAATGTGAAATAGAGGGTTTTTACCTCACCTTAATCTTCTCCGGCAGTTGCCGGAGAAGAAATGTTTTCTTTCTCCTTGCGAAGGAAGGAGTTAGAGGATAAGTTGAACAACTATGTGCCTTCGTGTCTTAGTGTTTTAAAAAAAAAGGAGAAACAATGTTTAAAAAAGCTTTTTTATTTTTTATATTTTTGGTTTTCAGTGCAAACATATTTTTATATTGCGAAGAACTTTTCTTCGATGATTTTGAAGCAGGAATCGGCAATTGGAATGTTATAAATAATGGTGGTACAGGTGTTTGGCAGATTTATAGCCCACCTTATCCTAATAGTTACACTTTGCCTGCAACTTCCAGTGGAAATGTTTGTGCTGCTGATGCTGACGAAGTTTATCCTATTAACAGCGAGTTAGTTCTGGCAAGTCCACTCAATCTGACAACTTTTGAAGATATTATTCTGGAATTCGATTCCGATTTCAATGCCATTAGTACTGATGACTTATGCTATGTGGATGTGAGTGTGGATGGCAACAATTGGACGAATGTGCTCACATATCCCGGGATTGATGTGCGAGATACCCACGAGACTATAGATATTTCCACGATTGCAAATATGCAATCTTCAGTTTATATTCGTTTTCATTCGATTCAACCTGGCTGGGATTGGTGGTGGGCTATCGATAATATATCTGTCACAGGGAACCTGGCATTTACTTATGATAACGATCTGGCAGCAATCGGAATTGACGGTGCTACTATCGTTAATGCTGGTAACACCGAAAATTATGAGGTCACTGTAAAGAATGTTGGTTATAATACTCAGGATTCCTATACGGTAAAATTAAAAAAACAAAATGGAGAAGAATTAAGTTCCATAGATATAACACAGCCAATTGCCTTCGAAGAAATAGTAGTACACACACTTGTCTGGAATATTCCGGTAGCTGAACCTCCCGGAACCACCCTGATCTACGGTGAAGTTGAATTAACCGGTGATGAAAATCTATTAAACGATATCAGCCCGTATCTTGAAGTAGAAGTATTTCCACAAGGAGTACTGGAAATATCTGTTGGCGACGGCACAGAGCTTAATAATAGAATTCCTATATGTTTTGAACATAAAAACAGTTTAACAGAATGTCTTTTTTTCACCGAGGAAATGGGCGGGGTAACAGGATTAATTACAACCTTAACTTATTATAATAATTTTGTGAACTCACTGACAAATGAACCCACTGCTATCTGGATGGGAGAAACAACCCAGACAAACCTTACAAATGGCTGGATACCAGCCACACAACTAACACAAGTATTCAATGGTAATGTCAGCTACCTGTCAGGGCAGAATGATGTTATAATAGAGCTTGATACACACTATATGTACGAAGGCGGTAATCTGGTGGTGATGGTACATCGTCCGATGGATGACCAGAACTACGGAACGTCAGATAATTTCTATCATGATGAAACACCGGAACATCTCGATAGAACACGTTACGAACGCGATAATACAATTATTTTTGACCCCTACAATCCACCTGAAGTCAGTTATTCTTTCGAGAAATTCGCCAATATTAAATTCACTTTTTTCCAGGGTCCCATGGGCGAAGTGGAAGGTTATGTTTACGATGATCAGGGAGCTCTATTGGAAGGAGCCGAAGTGCTGATAGAAGAGAACCAGATGCTTACCTTTACAAATGAACAGGGATACTATCATTTCGGGAATATTATTACTGGAGTTTATAATCTCACTGCTTCTTTTTTCGGGTATTCACCACAAATCATTCAGATGGAGATTTTTGAAAATCTGGTCACTCAAGTTGATTTTAACCTGATACCTCTGGGCAGTGTTTCTGTTTCCGGGTTGGTGGTAGGCAGCGATTTTCCCACTATTGGTTTGGAAGGTGCTTATGTTACTTTAACTGGTTTTGCTAATTATGAAACATATACAGATGAAAACGGGTTCTTTCTATTTCCCGATGTTTACACAAATATCACTTATGATCTTTTGATAACCTATGAGGGTTATGACAATTATGCGGATGAAGTTCAGGTGGGCAGTGTAAATCTTGATTTGGGAACTATCATCCTGAATGAAGTGACAATGCCACCCGGCAACGTTGTAGCTATTCAAAATGAAACTGGTACTGAAGTAGCACTTCTGTGGAGTTCTTCAGGTTCAGGTGGGGGAGAATTCCGTTATGATGATGATGATATAATCGGACATCTGGGTTTCAGTTCCACTCCGCCAAATGGTGTTTTTGGTGCTGCCCATTTTCATCATGCAATAATACAGGAAGTTAGCTGGATGCTGAAATCTGATTATAACAGCCATGCAACTGCCAAAATTTTCTTATTTGGTCTGGATGTTTATGGAGTACCGGATCAATCGGATTTATTACATCAATCTGCATTATTGCCGAATGTGGATGATGAATGGAACACATACGAACTTGCAGATCCCATCGAGGCTCCCAATGGATTTCTGGTAGGTATCTGCACTCCGAATCTTTATACTTCCATCGGGTTAGATAATGGAATTGACGAACCCTGGATTTTCCAGCCTGAAACACAGTTCAGCATTACAAATTGGACAGACGATGATGAAGAATGGGTTGATATCGGTGATTTCGGTTTTGAAAAAAATATGGCTATCAGGGCTTATGGAATCGATCTGGGTATTATTTCGATGGATTCAATGAAACAACTGAATCTTCCAAACAGAGTTTTCGAAGGTTATAATGTTTATCGATTCTTAGAAATATACCAGAATAATCCGGAAGTATGGGATTTAATAGGACCTGCCATAATAGATACTTTTTATACTGATACAAACTGGGCTCAACTTTCAAACGGAGTTTATCAATTTGCTGTTACATCTGTTCATACGAATGGAGTTGAATCGATTCCAGCATTTTCAATACCTGTGGAGAAAATCCAAGCAAGTAATGATCCTGAATTGATTGAGATAACTCAGACAAAATTATTGGAAAATTATCCTAATCCCTTCAATCCAACAACAACTATTTCGTTCAATCTAACCGCAGAGAACGCTGAGAGCGCAGAGGTTTGTATTTATAATCTTAAGGGACAAAAAATCAAGACATTACCAATTCCGCAATCCTCAATCCAAAATTCGAATTGTGTGATTTGGGATGGAACTGATGAAAATAACCAACCTGTTACATCAGGAATTTATTTCTACAAATTGAAAGTAGGTGAATTCGAAGAAACCAGGAAAATGCTCTTGCTGAAATAACCTTCGGAACTCCGGCAGCTGCCGGAGTTCCGAAGGTAAAATAATGAAACCCGAGTCGGGTTTCATTATTGGTTGGGGTGGAAGGAGTTGAACCCTCACATACGGAACCAGAATCCGCTGTCCTACCATTAGACGACACCCCAAAAAAGAATGCCACGATTGTGGCATAAAAAATGGTTGGGCCGGGAGGATTCGAACCCCCGAATACATGGACCAAAACCATGTGTCTTACCACTTGACGACGGCCCAACAAAGAACTATATTTGTAAGGTTTACAGTTTCAGAGTTCACCGTTCAAGGTTACTTTTTTCTTTAACCTTCACTAACCCAGAACCTCTGAACATGTGAATACGTGAATTCGTGAACACGTGAATCTTGAACCCGGAACCCAGAAACTGGCGGAGAGGGTGGGATTCGAACCCACGGTGAAGTTTAACCCCCACACACGCTTAGCAGGCGCGCACCTTCGACCAGCTCGGTCACCTCTCCTCATAAAGAAAATGGCGGAGGATGAGGGACTCGAACCCCCAAGGGCAGAGCCCGGCGGTTTTCAAGACCGCTGCCTTACCAATTAGGACTAATCCTCCCTGCGAATTAAATCCAATAATTTTTAACTAATTTTAGTGTCAAATTTTTTTTAAGAGCAATTTATACAAACCTTGAAAAGGTTTAAAAGTTTCTTCTTCCAGCTGAACCTTTTCAACGGTTGAATCATTAGCGATAACCAAATTCTTTGAGAGCGCTTCTTTTTTTCCGCCAATTCGGTTTGATTTTAATCCAGAGATCCAATTTCACTTTTTTACTAATTACTTTATAAATCTCTCTTTCCGAATTCATTCTAATCATTTTTATTTTTTCTCCGTTTCTTCCCAGAACGATCGGTTTTTGAGATTTTCTTTCTAACCAAATATTAGCAGCAATTTCAACTTTATTGGGATAATCATGATAATATTCCACAACAACAGTGGATGAATACGGAATTTCTTCTTTAAAATTTAGAAATATCTGTTCGCGAATAATTTCTTGAGCGAAAAAACGCATAGGCAAATCAGATAGACTTCCTTTATCATAAAATGGTGGATTATAAGGAAGAAAGCTGGTTATAAGTTTAATAATATCATCAAAATCTTTAAAATGCAGAGCAGAAATTGGAATAACTGTTTCGAAGTTTTCTTTTTCTACAAGAACCAGTTTTTCCTGAATAGTTTGCTTTTCCGTCAGATCGATCTTGTTCAACATCGCTATTTTCGGAATCCTTATTTTCTTCAGAATATTACAGATTTGAGCATCATAATCTGTTGGATAGTTTCGTACATCAGTTAAAAAAATAATCAGGTCGGAATCCTGCAAAGAGTTTTGGATGTATTCCAGCATTTTTTCCTGAAGCAGATAGCGAGGTTCTAAATATCCGGGAGTATCCAGAAAAATTATCTGTTTTTCATCATCAGTTAGGATGCCTTTTATTTGCTGCCTTGTAGTTTGCGGTTTGGGAGATATTATCGAAAGTTTCTCGCCTAAAAGCTTATTCATTAAAGTGGATTTTCCCACGTTCGGTCTACCGATAATTGAAACAAATCCTGCTCGAAAATCTTTATTCAAAAAACCCTCTCAACACGTGAATCTGTGAATTCGTGAACACGGGAAAACGGGAACCCTTGAACTTTGAACCCAGAACCTCTTAATCCTAATTACACTCTGCAAATATTGAAAATTAAAGTTTCTAAAATTATTTCTTCTTTGATATTCAAAGACTTCAAATCAATATCTGCCTGCAGAAGCAATGAAAATACTTTTTTTATATTTTTATCATTGTAGTTTCGTGCTGAATTCAGATAATCCTTTCGGTATTTAAAAAAAATCTGGTTGAGATGTCTGGAACTGATTTCCGAATCTGTAATATTTTTTTTCTGGAGAGCGATTATCATCCAGAGAAGAGTGAAAAAACGCGTCAGCATTGATACGATAAAGATATCAATTTTTGATGGTTCTTCAAAAGAGAACAAATTTTCCAGGATTTGAAGAGTTTTTTTCAAATCTCTTTTTCCTATGGAATTTTGTAGGTCAAAAACACTATTCATCTTAGATTTTTCCAGACAATTCTTCACATCATCCAGAGATATATTTGAGGAAATTTTGGTGAAGATAATAAGTTTTTCCAGTTCATTTTCTGCTATCAGATAATCGAGTTCAATGCTATTTGCGAAATATTCAGCAGCATCTTTATCTATACTGATATTTTTCTTTTCCAGTTCGTTTTCCAACCAGTGAATAATATTGTTGGCATTAAATGGTTTTTTACAGCTTATATTCACAGAATTTTTGGTAACTTTTTTAAAGGCTTCTGTTCTATTATCCGTTTTTTCTGCAGTTAAGATAAAAATTGTTGTTGGCACCGGTTTCTCTAAATATTTGGCAATTAAATTTCTGTCAGGTAATTTCATTTTATCGAAATTTTTTAGAATCACGATCCTGTTTTTTGCCATGAATGGAAGCATTTCCAGTTGTTCCAAAACATCTGTAGCAGAAGAGTCATCACCATAAAGGATTGTAAGATCAAAATCTTCTGAACCCGGAGTCTTGAATTTTTCAACTATGGCTTTTATAACTTTATCCCGCAGGTAATTTTCGGGTCCAAAGATAAAGTAAGAAGTTAAAGGTTTCTGATTCCGAATTAAATTCAGGAATTCATATGATTGTATAGTTTTTGATTTTTGCATAATAATTTAAACTCTTAATTCGTAAAGAAGAGCACCAATTGTGGAAAAGATACTGAAAATAAACATTCTCCAAAAACATTCGATCAGAAAAATATTAAGAAGAACTTCACTTTCCTGGAAAATATAGAAGGTGATAAATGAATATAAAATTCCAACGGTCATTCCTGCAGATGTTGCGGAAATAATTCGTTTCCACAAAACAGCTCCTCCGCAACCGGAAGTAATAAAAGAGCCAAGAAGTAAGGGCAAAAGTATTACTAAATACCAGATATCTTTCAAGATTGGGATCGAACCAAAATGAGAAATAAATAAATAATCGGCAATTCCAAATAAGGTAGAAAAAATGATCACATATATTGGAATGTGCCAATATCGAGAATTTTTGATTTCTCGCTTTTGTGCACGCAATTTCATTTTGCGTCGGATCGTTAATGGCCAGTTGTAAAACAAATTGAAAACCCAATGTTCCAGGAGTGCTCCCTTTTCTCCAAAAACCGGAATTGTATGAACTGCTTCAGTAGCCCAATGTCCTGCCATAAAGCGTGCTAATGCCGGGTAATGCTGGGTCATCTGAATGGGAAATGCTAAATATCCAATGTATTTAAAAAAACTCAAAAATATAGCAATATTATAATTTTTAAAGTTGCGTTCTCTGATTAATAGATATACCACATAAAATCCTCGAGCCAAAGAGCCGGGAGAAATTGGTATAACCTGGAAAAGAGCGATGATTCCAACTCCGATTCCCCAAGCTTGAGCTCGCGGCATTTCCTGATGTGATGCTACAAAAATTATGGCGATTAACACAGAAACAACTTGAGTTACAGGTAAAGTGCAAACATGTACTGCCAGGCTTTTCAGGTATTTTTGAATGAAAGGTTCTTTGATTTGAGAATGAATGATTTTGGCATCTTCGTCTGTAAGCATGTGTTTTTTTTGCCCTTCTGTAAGCATGGACAGAAGCCACTCTTCGCGCAGTTTACTATTGAAATATAAACGGATTGGCCTTACAATTATGTTGCTCAAACGTTCCTTGAAATATTGCCAGTTCGTGAGGAATTTGTGTAATCCCACAGGTAAGATGGAAAACGGTAAATGAGCTGAAAATCTAAAAAATGAAGAAGATACCTTTAAAGCACTGTCCTCGTTGACTCTGCCTTTTCTATGCCAGATAATTACCTTTTCAGCGCTTTTTCCGGATATTGCTCGTTTCAAATATTTCCAACTTTTCAGCATACTTTTGTAGTGATTTCGCCAGTCCGGACGATTAAAGAATTTTATGATGAATTTTCCTAAGAAAGGAATTAATCCTATAATATAAAACAGAATTAATAAAGCTTTTGAATTTTTAAGTTTCATGTTAGATTTTTCATCTGTCAGGTTTTGAGTTCTCCAACCAACCCTGGAACTATTCAGAATTGTTGACCAGAGTTTTTTGCTGAAAAGCAATTTAAAATGATTGTGAGTTATATCCGGAACTGATTTACGATATATTTTTTCGCAAGATTTAAGTTCTTCCAACATCTCATGCATATCAGAGAATTCCTGCTGATTTGATTGAATGAAACTTTCCAGTTTTTTCAGATTTCCTCTATCAAATTGAACCAGACTTCCTCGAAATAATCCTGAAAAGATCAATTTAAAATCTCCGGGACTCATCGGTAAAAATGGAAGCAGAGCAAGTCCAGCACGAAAATCTACAGCAACCAATCCTTCAGAAGGATCATTAACTTCATGTCTCTTCAAACAATTCGGCTGGCTTTTGCAGGTTGACCATTCATATTGACGTGCAAATTCAAACCCTCCGACATCGTGAAGCAGTT
This sequence comes from uncultured Candidatus Cloacimonadota bacterium, assembly GCA_964457455.1. Classification (GTDB taxonomy): domain Bacteria; phylum Cloacimonadota; class Cloacimonadia; order Cloacimonadales; family TCS61; genus JABMPU01. The sequence continues at coordinate 9,351 of CAYWJN010000035.1, read as the reverse complement.
TAACGAAATCTCGCATAAACTCTCTTTTTGCACGATATTCAGGAGAGCCGAGATTCGCATCATCAACCTTTTTCCCTTGATACCATTTGTTTAAGACATCAAGTTTATCATCTACTTCCAATTGCCAGGTACGACCATCAACCCATTCGCTTATTTCTCCACAGCTACCCAATTTTTTATCTATAAAAGTGGCAAAGATATCTACTACAACTTTGTCATCATCGAACCTGATCTTTGCAGCTCTGCGGATAAACTTTTGCCATAATGCTCCAGCCCTGGAAGCTGCAGGATTCACCTGAAGTTGAAATGGTCCCTGAAATCCTATCCAATATAAACTATTGCGAAACAATTTCGAGAAGTTCGAAGGCGGAATGAGGATTTTGATGGCATATTCTTTTCCTTCATAAAGGTCAGGAATGGAACCGTTTTCAATTTTCAGCAGTTTAACTTTATAAACCTGACCTGCAAATCCACCACCCACAGATTTTATTATTCGCAAATGAATTTTCGTCGAATTTGCATTTGATACGGATTTTACTTCATAAACTAAATTATCGCCTTCATCGTAGCGATTAATATGCATGGGACGAAACAATTTCGCATCAATAAATTTTTGTTCGAGTATTTTACAAATTTCGATATTATATTCCATTTGTTTCCTTGGTTCAGAAGTTTTTTTATGGTATTTCTGGAAAAGAATACTCAAATAATTTTGAAACCGGAACAATTTCAAAACCAAGTTTTTCAGCTTTGGCAATGAATTTTTTCAAGTAATTTAATTTTTTCTTATTTGTACAATGAGTGACAATCAGGACTTTATCCTTTGCTGAGAGTTTTTTAAGTTTTTCAATTTTCAGATTAAAAGTTTTATCAGAAATGTCCGGGCTATCCAGAAAAAAATTGTTTTCAAAAGAAGGGATCATCATTCTCTGAGCAGTAGAATAAGCCACAGATGAAGTAGTTGTACGGCTGTCTATGAAAAACATTTCGTGTCTTTTGAGCACTTCGATCACGATTTTCATAATGTCTTCATCTGTTGTTACAAGCGAGCCCATATGATTGTTTGCACCAATGCAAAGAGGAAGCTTCTTGATATATCCTTCCATACGTTTGATAATTTCTTTTTTGGAAAGATGCATGTAAATTGCATTTTTACCGGGATTATTTTTTGGATAACTCATCGGTTCCATTGGAATGTGAATTATGGTTTCATGATTGGTCTCATTTGCTTTCAGCATCACAGTTCTGGAATTTGCTTCGTCCGGTAAAATTGCAAAACTAATCGGTTGTTTTATCTTGCAGAAATCATCGAGCAAGTCACCTTTATAATAACCGAAATCATCAACAACAATTGCCAGCTGAGGTTTTTTCTTTTTATAACTCCCTTCAGTTGCATAATATAATTTTACGATATATTTTTGAGAATCGAATGGATCAATAAATTCGAGTTCCTGTTTAAAGCCGGTTCTGGTCTCTTTTCCGGAAATAATTTTGCCGCCAATACTTTCGATTTTGCCGGTAATAATCGCATTTGCCAGGTTCAAATCTATTTCATCTTTGTTCAATCCGATATAAATATAAATGGCGTCTTTACGTACTTTGTGTTTATATAAATTTTCCGGAATTCCCATGTTTTTAATGGCTTCTAAAATCACATCATCCACAGAAATTTTTTGTTCGATTTCTATTGTTTCCACTTTTTCTTTTTTTTCCCTGGGAGTGATGGAAATATCTAAGCGATTATTTATTACGAAATAAATCGCAGATGCTAAAACAATAATAACGATAAAGATAAGCAGAAAATTTATCTTTTTTTGTTTTTTCTTTCTTTTTCTCTTTTTTGGCTTTGCCATATTCTCCTCTTTTCTGTTTTGTTTGAAAAACTATGTTGATTTTGAGTCAAGGAAAAAACTTGAATTTGATAAGAAATAAAAAAACCGATTCGATAAAACAAATCGGTTTAAAATGGTGGGCGCTGAGGGACTTGAACCCCCGACCACCTGCTTGTAAGGCAGGCGCTCTCCCAACTGAGCTAAGCGCCCCGAAATCAAAAGAGAGATTTATTTTCAGCTTTTCTCTGTCAAATAAATTTTTAAAGATATGAAACTGGTCGGGGCGAGAGGATTTGAACCTCCGACTTCTTGATCCCAAATCAAGCGCGCTAACCGGGCTGCGCTACGCCCCGAAGAATTACAACCGAAAAAAAAACAATTTTTGAGTCAAGCAATTTGTTGAGACCATTCAGCCGCTAAGTATATGAATATGCACTTCATTCCAAACTATCTAACCTTCCGAATCCTCGTTCTTCAGATAGAATAGAAGAAGGCTTCGGAATGGTATCCTATTCAAAAAAACAAATCCCAAACAACAAATAAATTCCAAATTCAAATACTATAAAATTACAAACAACAAACGAAAAAATGTTTTGATTTGTTTTGAATTTGTAATTTTGATCATTGTTGTTTACCTGGCCTGTTAAATAAATCGTAGATTTAATGCGAAGCATTATTTAATAGGGTGAATAATTTGTGTTTTGGATTTTGATATTTTAGTAGTCCCGACTTGTCGGGAGTAATTAGTATTTTCACGACAACTTGTTGGTAAGTTGGAAGAAGGTTAGCAGATTGGTTGGGTGATCGACTTAGCACAAGACCATTCTGGCTTATGCCAAGTCTTTTTTTTGCTTTTTCGATATTCATATTCTTTAGCGTTCTTTGCGTCTTTGCGGTTAACTTATTTTCACGACAACTTGTTGGTAAGTTTAATTTCTTAAGTTAATAAAAAAATTATTGTTCATAATTAATCATATTTTTATCTGCGTTCATCAGCGTCGTATTCTTATACAAATTAAAAAGTAGTACCAAACTGAAAATGCGGTTCCCATCTCATATTTTCAAAATTATGAGCATAATCAAATCCGATGAGACCGAATGGACTTCGCACCCGGATTCCGATTCCTGCACCTTTTTTCATATCCCAGAAATCAAAATCCTTCAGACTATTATAGCTATCACCAGCATCAAAAAACAATAACCCGATAAGTTGGTCGCCTGCAATGGGCCAGCTATACTCAGAAGAAAAAATGATTTCCCGCAATCCACCTTCATCAGGTCCAACCGAGCGGTCTGCATATCCTCTGATTCCATCAGGACCGGTTCCACCCAAATAGAACTTTTCATCCGGTGGTACTTCATCAGATTTGTAAGCTGTAACATAACCAAAACGCCATTTTGTACTTAGAACCAATTGCCAGATAGTTTTTGTGAACCAACTTACTTGAGCAATTTGTTTGAAATAATTGAAATCACCTTGAAGCGGACCACCGGCTAATTCGCTGTAAAGAGTAAACTGAGTACCGGTTGTGGGGAAAAAAATGTTATCTCTGTTATCACGGGCAATGGTCAAAGATAGAGAACTTGTATTTTTCCAACCTTCTTTATCCAATTCAGCAAGAGTTTCAGATACAACTTCCGGGTCTATCGAACCTAGAATTCTATATTTTTTTTGATAAAAGGAATATCCACAGATGATCTTAGCAAAATTCAAAAATCCTAAAGGTCGTCCTAATCGTATTGAACCACCATTTGTTTTGATTTCGTAGGTGGACCACTCTTTGGATGTGTGATAGATATTGAAACCAACAAGTGTACTTGAATCCATGAAATACGGATTTGTGAAATCGATTTCATAGTTCTGAGTTTTTCCTCCGAATTCCCATTTCAATCCTGCAGACCAGGAATTTCCGAATAAATTATTATTTGATACTGAAATTTGCCCAACTATTCCATCCTGACTGTTGATAGCAATTCCTCCGTTTGCTGAACCGGAAGGTTTATCATTAAGGTGGATAATCAAATCGATATCTCCATTGCTGTTAATAGGCTGATAATCAGGATAAAGGTCCGGTTCGAAAAATCCCATGTTATAAATATTATTCTGCGTTCGCATCACTTTTGACTGACGGAAATAGTCACCAGATGCAATTGCCAGATGCCTCCTGATAACTTTTTCTTTGGTTTTACGATTTCCTTTGATGTGGATTTTATGAACTTTAGCTCGTGTATTTTCCTGGATGTTAAGCTTAATGTCTATTTTTTCTTCATCTTTTTCCAGTTCATGATCGAAATTAGAGTAGATATAACCTTCCTCATAATACATTGAAGCAACTTTTCCCAGTTGTTTATTGAACTTTTGAAGATTGAATGTCTCGTCATCTTTAAATTTGAAATTTGAGACGATCAATTTCTCTGTAAATCTTTCATTCCCGGAAACCAGAACCTGTCCGAATTTAAACGTGTTTCCCTCATAAAGATAAATTTCGATAATGAATTTTCCTTCAACGAGTTTTTTATCGAAAGAGAGAATGCGAGCGTCAATGTAACCTTTTTTATTATAATAAGCTATGATAAGATTCAGGTCTTCATCGAATTTTTCTTTTTCAAATTTTCCGGAGCGTAGCAAACTGGCTTTTTTGGTTTTCATGATTCCTGTAATTTTTTTGGATGGAATATCCTTATTACCAAAAATCTTGATTTTCTTAATTGTAACTTTCGAACCTTCTGAGACATTTACCAGAATATCTACTTTGTTATCTTCCAAATCGGTAATCTCAAATTCTGCAACAGCAAGATGATATCCTTTCTTTTTATATTCCTCAGAAATGTTATTAATAACTTCACGCTGCAGAAATGGTGACCAGTAACTTCCTTTTTTCAGGTTCACATTTGTCTGGATATTATCAGATTTGATCTTCTTATTTCCTTTAAAAGTAACTGAGTTAACAATTGGAAATTCTTTTACTTTCACAGTTATTAAGATGCCTTGCTGGAAATCCTGCTTCTCGATCAAGACATCCTCAAAAACTCCCAGTTGATAGAGATTGTTTATGGTTTTGGATACATCTTCTACTTTCAGGTTTTGACCAACTTCAAAGGTAAATAGAGATTTTATCAGTTGCTCATCAATGTTATAATTTCCTATAAGTTCAATTTCTAATATCAGTGTGTTCTCAGCTTTTATTAAACTCCAAAAAACGAGATTTAATAATAGAAGTAGTATGAATATTTTTTTATATCTGTTCATCCATCTTTCTCCATAACTTTTATTTTCTTCGACGCAAAATATTAAATCCCAATTTTCTGGTAAAGTTTTTTTATTAGGATGAAAGAATTTATTAATTCAACCTTGAAAAGGTTAGCAAGAAGAAAAGTCTCTTAAACCCTTTCAAGGTTTGTAAAAATTAGATTAATATTTTATTATTCGCGTTTCTTCGCGACCTTAGTGGCTAAATAATTCAGCAAAAGAAGAAGTTTGATAAAAATCTTGACGCAACAAATTGAAGTTCAAATTTAGGAATTGTTGTGGGGCATTAGCTCAGTTGGGAGAGCGCATGACTGGCAGTCATGAGGTCAGCGGTTCAAACCCGCTATGCTCCACCATTTTATTATAGCCGCATTTAACGGCTTTTTTTTTGGCTTTCTTGTTGCTCTTAAGGTTTGACGAGCGCAGAGAGGAGAGAGAGATTTTTATTTCCAAAGAACTTGGAACAATGAGACTATTATTTTGCTGGTATTTTCTAACTTATGAGCATAAAAATAATCACCCCTGATAATGCAGCATTAAACAACATTCCGCTTCGCTCCATGTTGTTTAATGCCGGCGTGACACTAAAAAAGAGATGAGCAACCGTATCGAAGCGGAACATCGTTTAACATTGCGTACACGGGGACTCACAAATCGGCAACCCTTGAATTTGATTTGCTCATCTCTTATCAGATCGACATGAGCATAGAATTATGAGCAAGCTCAAATCCCATACTCATGCCAATCTGACGTGTCACGCCGGCATTATCAGAGAAGTAGCATAGTATTAGGATACCCTGTTTTTTTTTGATAAATTCTAAACTTGTGAATAAAATGATTTTGGGAAAGGATGGGTGGAGGAGAAGAAAAACAGATAGAAATTACTCCCATGCTGGTCATATAACACTATTTTTGAAACGAACATTTTTTAAAGCTTGCGATCTTCCATTAATATTCAATTTATAGAAATATAAATCGGAAGAAACCAGCCTACCATTGATATCATTACTATTTCAGATCACATAATGATAGCCTACATCTTTAAATTCATTAATCAAGGTAGGCTCTTTGAAGAATTGAGTGGGTAAGTTGAAAATAATATCCAATATCCAACACGGAATATCCAAGTGGGAAGTAAAAAAATAAATGAGCGAGGAAGAAAAGAATATAGAAAATAATCAAAAGAAGTTTGATTTACAGGAACGGCTGATTGATTATATGGTTATATTCTTGTCTTAAAACAAAAACAGGTAAGCACATTTCTTCTCAAATACTAAGAAATACTACATCGCCTGCTCAAAATTACGGAGAGGCTCAAAGCTCTGAACCAAGGGCTGATTTTATTTACCCAGTTAGATGATTAATAAATTAGTAGAAAACAATATTTTAAACGAAATATCTAACAGGGTGAATAAATTGAAAGTAGTTTTAAAAGAGTTGAGAGATACCCAACAAGACGCTGCGATAAATGGATATTGGATATTCAGATTTTTTATGTTTAGTATATCAACCCACTTAAAGATAAAAGGAACCTCAAGGTATTTATTTTCTGGCCTTTAATATTATAAGTTTCCAAAAAAATATTATAGGGTTCTTTTGAAGAATACTCAATGGTTGTTTCAGGGTTGAATGGAGTAGGAATATTCTGATAAAGCTGTGTGATAGTGGGAACGAAAATATCATCTGTGATAATAACATCTTCTACAATTACATTAGCTGGAAATTATCAGTATAAAACGGTGAAGATAGATTAATGAATCACTTGCAATAAGCCTAGGCTTATAAATTTCCTTTTACGCCGGAACTATGTTCCTAAAAGGGAAAAGTAGAGAAGAAGGGAGATATATAGATGAAGCTTGTGTGATTTTCCACAGGCTTTTTTATTGGTCTTTTTGTTTGCTGAATTTTCTATCATAAGTTTTTTTGGGTATCGGTCTAATAAATTTAATAATTTTTCAGAAATATCTCAATTGGTTAGCAGCAGGATAATCAGGAAATTCTTTTTTGTAAATCAATGCTAAATATGCAGTTATATTCTAAATGAGAACGTAAAATCATTCACTTTCTGCTATAAAAATAATTTGACATCAAAAATTCTAAATTTAAATTTACATTTATCCCTTTCTTAAAATTTTTTGGAAGGGGATAATAGGTTTCTGGGGTTCTATGAATATTTTAAATTTTGGAGATTGTATAAAAAACGGTGAATATAAATTACACTCCAAATTTAAAAGCGTTCTTAATTACACAAATAATCGGGATCTGGTTTCCCTGGTCTCTAAAGAAGTTGGTTGGGGTCCCAATAATATTGTTTTGAACAATTTTCCGGAATTAGCTGAACAAAATCTGGTTATTTCATACCCCACACTTTCGATCGGAAATGTTGCTCTTCATATTGATCCGATACTACCCCCATTTAAACATGATTTATTCATAAATAGCATATCCATTTTGTTAACCAGAATTAAAATATTATTAGACGAAATCTCAAATAAGATTCCTCCTATAAGTCTGGGATTTTTACTATTCCCCGATAACGAGATATTCTTCAAAACTACTTTTGAAAAAGCATTTCTTACTCACGTGAAACAGGCAGTTCAAAATCTTTCATTAGAAAATCTTCCAACAATTACAAAACATATGAAAGGTATTGGGTTTGGTCTAACTCCCAGTGGAGATGATTTTAATTGCGGAATCCTTTATGCCCTGAATTATCTTAATGAAATTGCAAGTAGAGAATTTTCTGAGATAATTGAAGAATGCTACTCAAATTCTATCGGTAACAATTTAATTTCTAACACCTTCCTGAAATTTGCTTATTCAAACAATTATTATGAAAATTTTTATGAGTTATTAAAAGCGTTAAAACAAAATAATGATATATCACATTATGTGAACAAAGTTATTAGTTCCGGGCATACATCCGGATCTGATATGTTAACAGGATTTATTCTAACTATAAAAGGGGTTCTAAATGATCAAAAGTCTAATTAAGAAAGGTGAATACTTTGATTCTGTGAGTCTGATGATCGTGGGAAAAGATGTCGCCAAAATGGAAAACGTTCTAGATGCAACTGTTGTGATGGCAACTCAGGAAAATAAATCAATTCTCAAAACTGCCGGACTATATTTGGACGAATTCGAGAAATATGATGATACGGATCTATTGATCGTAATTAAATCTGATCAGGAAGATAAATTTGATGAGATATTTGAAAATGTAAACATCTTATTAAATGAGATTAGAAATAAGAAAGACGATCAAGGGTCTTTCTTTCCCAAAAGTCTGGAGGGGGCAATTCAAATTCAACCCGACTCAAATCTTGCACTTATCTCTTTAGCCGGAAGATATGCAGGAAATGAGGCGATGAAAGCTTTAAAGAAGGGTTTGAATGTGATGCTCTTCTCCGATAATGTTTCGCTGGAAACAGAAATAGAATTAAAGAAATATGCTCTGGCAAATGATCTGCTTATGATGGGACCCGACTGCGGAACAGCAATTATCAACGGTGTTCCATTAGTATTTTCCAATGCTGTAAATAGAGGAGATATTGGTATTATTGCAGCTTCAGGAACCGGTTTGCAGGAAGTTAGTTCAATTATTTCGGAAGAAGGTTTTGGAATTTCTCAAGCAATTGGAACTGGTGGACGTGACATCAAAGAAGAGGTTAGCGGAATGATGTTCATATCTTCTTTGGAAGCTTTAAAAGATAATGAAGATACAAAGGTAATCGTTCTTGTTTCCAAACCTCCTCATCCTACAGTTCTGAAAAAGATTAACGCAAAGTTGAAGGAGATTTCCAAACCGGTTGTCAGTATTTTCCTGGGTGCTGATATCGATCTGGTAAAAGAAAGCAATGCCATCGCAGCAGAAACGCTGGAAGAAGCTGCTTTGCTGGCTTGTGCAATTTCAGATAAATTTGATATTTCTAAAGTTCATAAGTTCCTGGAAGAAAGAAGATCGAGCTATGGAGCAATTGTTGATAAGGAAGTGAAAAAGATATCTTCGGGAAGAAAATATGTACGCGGATTGTTCAACGGTGGAACTCTTTGTGATGAAGCTCAGATCATTCTAAAAAAGGATATTGAAAATATTTTCAGTAATAGATCTGGCGATAAAAAATTTGCATTAACAGATTCTTGGCTGAGCAAAGAACATACATTGGTCGATCTGGGTGAAGATGAATTTACGGTTGGCCGTCTGCATCCGATGATGGATTTTGATCTGAGAAATAAGCGAATTATTCAAGAAGCAAAAGATAAGGAAAC
>CAYWJN010000034.1:0-23984 GCA_964457455.1 uncultured Candidatus Cloacimonadota bacterium | reverse complement strand
GGAGGATATTTTGAGAAAGAGTTCAATATTATTTTTTTTAATATTAGTTTTAGTGATGATGATTTTAAGTAATAACCTATTAGCAAATGAGAAGGTGACGATTTCAATATTTTATAAAGATAAAAAACCTTCTGAACAGGTATTAGAAAAAATCAACCAGTTATTAGAACAATTCAAAGATTCATATCAAATCAATTACTATTTGATTGAGGATCAAAAAAACATGGATATAATTACTCAGTTCGGTTTACCATCAACACATTTTCCATTTTCTGTTGTTATTAATGGCAAATTTACTGCAAATATTGATGATAAGGTGGTTTCATTTGTTCACTTTCCTTTGTTCATGAAAGGAATAGGACGACACGAAGGTAATTGGTCAATTGCTGATTTAGAGAAAGTTCTTTATGATAATTCATTACTTTTAGAAGAAAACATCCTGCCCACTTTAGAAGATGATAGCAACAGTAGCGAATGTGAAGAATAAAGAATTGCTTTTAAGTGATGATACTCTTTTTCATTTCACTGACAGAATTACGTTTTTAGAGAAAATTTTACCTAGTAATTTATTTCTATTAAATCAATTAAAAAACACAAATGATCCTCAAGAATATAAGAAATATGATTTTCATGCATCAACTAGAGTCTCAACACCTGAGCTGATTTTGTTAAGCAAAATTGAGAAAGAAATTCAGGCTTTCTGAATATAAAAATATTGAAATCACAAATCTTCGTTCAGCTATCAAAAAGAAGCTGGAAAAAATGATGAAGCAAAATAGAAACAGAATTGAATTTTCTAAAAAGTTTCAGCAGATAATTGATAATTATAATTCAGGCGGTACAGCAACAGAGCAATCTTACGATGATCTGACAAATTTTGCCGAAGAATTAAATCAAGAAGATGAAAGGCACATTAAAGAAGGACTAACAATTGATGAACTTGAGCTTTTTGATATTCTAAAGAAATCTAAAATGACAAAAGAAGAAAAGAAAAAAATCAAATTAGCAGCCAAACATTTATTACATCGTTTAAAAGAAGAGAGTCCAAAAGTTTTAGTTCAAGATTGGTTCAAAAATTCTCAAAGCAAAGAAAAAGTGAAAACTGCTGTTGAAGAAGTTTTGGATTTGGATTTACCCGAAACTTATGATAGATTATTTTTTAAACAGAAGTGCGAATCTGTCTTTGATCTGATTTACGATTACGCTCAGAAAGGTGAAAAGTGGGTAGCATAAAAAATGAAGAAAATACCGCTAACAAACGTGCCCACGAGAAAAGAATCGTGGCGCGCACTCCAAACATTACAGGCAACCAAAAGTACGAACAGAAATGAGATTTAAGGATAGATTATTGACATAAAACTAAAGGCAAGAAAATGTGTGAAAAAGAAAAATCGAAATCTTAGTAGTGAACTGTGTTCATCTATTTAGAGTCCATCCGGAAAGCATGAAAAATTGAGTTAAGTTTGCTTTAGCTGACTTGGCTTAAGTTTTCTAATCCATTGAATCATTCCAACTTAACTCAAGACTTCGTCTTAAGTCAAGTTTCCATTTATCTGAATAACCTACTTTACGGATATATTCAATTTGGTTGTTATTTTTTGAGACGAACACCATTTAGTTCAATATTTATATAATTTTTTATTGACGGAACACAAGCTTTTTCACTTTTAATAAGCCATGAAAAATGAAAATGAATTGAATGTGTCCATCGACATCGGTGGAACTCACAGCAGGTTACAATGTGAAATTGTCTGTGAAGACAAGATTATTTCCCGCTCTATTGAATATATTCGAAACATTGGAGATAAAGAATCGTTAAAAAGATTTATCAAAGAATCCGTTTCCGATTTTTCTCCGGAATTGCAGCCATCCAATTGTGTTATTGGATTTGCCGGTGCTGTGATCGACCGCAGAAGAGTTTCATTAACCAACTGGAAAAATCATCCGACAATTTATTTTGAAGATTTGGTTGATTGTGGATTTCCAGAAAAATCTACTTTGATGGTTAATGATATGAAATTAGCAGCATACGGCATTCTGGATTTGGACGATAAAAAATTGATTCCATCAAAGCAGTGTCAGGTTCTATATAAACCTGAGAAAGTTTCAGTTAACCACTTTAGGAATAAACTTGTCATCGCTCCGGGAACGGGCTTTGGAACTTCAAGCATTGTAGAGAACAAAACACGTTCAGAAGAAATTATCAGCAACGTAATCTCTTCCGAGGTTCAACATATTCAGATTCCTTGTTTTGATGAAAGACACAAGAAAATAATAGATATCATATTTGCAAAGATGGAGAACAGGAATTTTCTGAGTTATGAAGATTTCGTTTCAGGAAAAGGGCTGGAAGATATTTATAATGCACTTTTGCAGATAGAGGGAAAAGAAACCAATGGAAAAATAGCTGAAGATATTGCCGGAGATGCAGTAAAAAAAAGCGATCCGATAGCAAAGGAAGCTTTGGATGTTTTTTATCGTTGTGCCGGCAGACTCGTTCAGGCAATGTGTCTTGTCATCCAACCTTATGGAGGAGTTTTTCTTTGTGGAGCGTCCACTATCAATAATTCATCGTTCATTTCTAGAAGCGGCTTTATAAAAGAGCTTCATAACAGCCCGGTAAGAAAGCAGCTTCTTATCCAGTTTCCTGTTTATATTGTAACCAAACCGGATATAAATATTGCCGGTGGCTTGTGGGCTTGCAGGAATATTCTCTAATGCAATACGATAAGATAAAAGATAAATTTGCTGGTTTGATAGATAACTTTCCCATGTTAAGAAGGATTTTTTATTTTATTTTGGATTTGCTGCTGCTGCGTCAATGGTATGTGAAGAGAGAGATAAAAAAGTTTTTTCCAAAAAATAAACCTGTTCGCTTCTACGATGCTGGTGCTGGTTTTGGACAGTACTCATATTATGTTCTTAAACATTATAAAAAATCTACAGTACATGCAGTTGACCTGAAAACGGATTATATGGATTCTTTTGCTCGATATGCAGCAAAACACGGCTGGCAGAATTTCACAGCTCAGCAGGCAGATTTAACCGCTTATCTTCCAGAAAAGAAGTTCAACCTGATACTTGCCATAGATATTCTGGAACATATTGAAGATGATGTGCAGGTGTTGAAGATTTTCCGTAAAGTGTTAGATAAAAATGGAAAATTAATTATCTCATCTCCCAGCAATTTTGATGAATCTGCCAAATTCACGGAGGAACATGTGCGTCCGGGTTATTCAAAAGAAGAGATCATTTCTAAACTTGAAAATGCAGATTTTAGGATTGTTTCTTTTGAATATAGTTATGGGAAATGCGGTCAGATATATTGGAAGCTTTGTTTAAAATTTCCGCTTTCAATGATTAATAGGAGTAAATTGTTTTTAGTTATGCTGCCATTATATTACTTAGTTTTTTATCCAATATCTTTGATATTTATGCTGCTGGATGTGAAAGTTAAAAATGAAACCGGAACGGGTGTTATTGTGGTGGCGGAGTAAAAAATCATTATCCGCGAATTAACACAAACAAAGAATATGTAGGTTCAATCTTCAAGATTGAACCTGCGGAATGTATAGTTTCGCTTTACTCCTCTGAACTCGAATTTTTTAGCTAATTCACAACCAGCGATACATCCATCTTGTAACAATGAAATCACTATTGATCTGCCTGATTGCTTTTTCAACTGAATATTGAACAATATATCTATCGGAATCATGCGGTTTTTCCTGAATTTCATCAGTATCTAATTTTCGTAATAATGGCAATGCTCTTCTATCACCTATTTGACCTAAAGCCCAGATAGCTCTGTTCTTTTGTTTGAAGGAAAATTCATCTGATTCTATAAGAGAAATAAGTGCTTCAACGTTATCGCTTTCAAATTTATTAGAAGCAATTTCACAAATTGATTCTACGCCCGAATAAATCATACGAAGAGAAATTGCAAACAAAATAATAAAAGCTGCAAGACCAATGAGAATTACAGATAAGATAAATTTTCGCAGGTTAGTTTTTTTCATGAAAGAATCAGGTTTTTCTTCAGCATTCATAATATTTTCCTTTTTTGTTAACTAACAGGTTTAACAAAAATTATCATCCGGAGAAATTATTTTTGATATTACATCTGAATGATAAATCTTATGAATATATTTTTTTACTTCATTTCTAATAATTTCCGGTACCAATCCGGAAATACTTTCACCTTTTCTTATTTTTTCCCTGATTTCGTTTGAAGAAATATTGACAGGCTTCATTTTGAGGAAAAAAAGTTTATTAAGATAATCAAGTTTTTTCCATTCAGATCGGTCAGTATCAGGACGGTTAAAAACAACGATTTTCACGTTATCCAGAAGCCATTTATAATTATGCCATCTTGGAAGTTCCGAAACAATATCGTCACCTGTAATAAAGAAAAAATCATTATCAGGATATTTAATTTTAAGTTTTTTAATCAGTTCATCTGTGTAGTTAAGATTTTCGGACTTCTCATCAAGATTGGAAACATCAAAATCCGGAAAGGATTTCAAAACATTCTCAAGCAATTTATATCTAATTTCAAATGGAAGAATGTTTCTATCGGTTTTCAGCGGATGCATCCCAACCGGCAGAAAAAGAATTTTATCTAATTCCAGTTGTTCAAGAGCTTTTTTTGCAATGGCAAGATGACCGTTATGAACAGGATTGAACGAACCACCGAGTAAACCGATTTTCATCTAATCTAATTTCTTTAAAAGCTTATTTATCTTTTCCGCTTCCCTGGAATCAGGATAACGCAGCGAAAGTGAACCAGCCGTTTTCAGGGCATTTTCTTTATCTTTTCTATAAATGAAGATTTTAGTAGAATAAAAGAGAGACATTCTGTCTAATTTATCCAGATTACCAAGTTCAATGATTTCATCAAAATACATCAAAGCAGAGCTGTAATCATAGAGTTTGTAATAAGAATAACCATTATAATATTTTTTTTTCAGAAGCTTATAATGGCATTTTTGAATGAATTCGACTGCCTTAGCTCGATTTTCAGCAAAAGGAAATTTTTCCAGGAAAATCTCGAAAGCATCAATTGCCCGTTCGGTTTCTTCCTGGGTATAGTGCGGGTTTAATGATTCTTCATAAAAACAGATTCCAATCTTATAATAAGCATTGCTGATATTTTCATAATCCGGGAAAAGACGAATCATTTCTTCTAATTCAAATCTTGCATCCATAAATTTATTCTGCAGGAAATAGCATTCAGCTAGTTTCATTTGAGCTTCAGCAGTGAAGATGGAATTTCTTTCAAAGGTAATATCAGAATAAAGCGGAACAGCTTTGTGATATTTTCCCCGCGCGAAAAACTCATTTGCAATTATCATTTTTTCTGCTGCAGGTAAATTCTGGTACAGTTTGTTTTTACTACATCCAAACATAAAAATTATTAATAGAAAAAGAAATATTAATTTCCTCATTTGATACCTCAATTTTTTTATTAAGCTTTTTCAAAGAAAGCTTTATATGCTTTGTAAGATGAATAAATATCTGCTTTGCTCGTAAGTTCGTGAAGTGCGTGCATTCCCAGAATTCCGGGACCGCAATCAATAACTTCTGCCCCATGTTGAGCCAAAAATTTTGCGATCGTTCCACCACCGCCTTCATCTACTTTTCCCAGAGATCCGGTTTGCCAATTCACATTTTCTTCGTTTAAGATTTTGATAATTTTTGCATTGAATTCTGCGTTTGCATCATTGGAACCTCTTTTTCCACCGCTTCCAGTATACTTAGTGATACTAACGCCGAATCCAAGATGAACCGCATTCTCTTTTTCATGAACATTAGGATAGTTAGGATTGATAGCAGCATTCACATCTGCGGAAAGAATCTGACTGTTCATAAGCGTTTTCCTCAAACTCAAACTATCAGAAGATTCATTATTATATTTAAGAAGGTCAGCAATAAAATCGGTGATAAAAATGGATTTTGCTCCGGTATTGCCTTCGCTTCCGATTTCCTCTTTATCTGTGAGGTAAACTATCGCAGTTTTTTCCGGAGTTTCTGCATCAAAAATTGCCTGAGCAGAAGTGTAAGCACAAACTCTGTCATCCTGACCATAACCGAGAACGAGACTTTTATCCAGTCCGGAATCTCTGGCTTTTCCTGCAGGAACAAGTTCCAGTTCTGCAACCAGAAAATCTTCTTCTGTTATACCATATTTTTTGTTAAGAAGGATGAGCGCATTTAATTTCACAGCTTCTTTTGTTTCTTCATCTTCGATATATGGGATGGAATTAAAAATCACGTTCATAGAGCCAGCAGTAATTGCTTCGCCAATTTTTTTGGTGTATTGTTCTTTCCTGGCAAGATGAATAAGAAGGTCCGGCATCACAAAAACCGGTTCATCTTCATCTTCTCCAATTGAAACGGTTAAAACTTCACCGTTTTTCTTCACAAAAACACCGTGAATCGCAAGCGGGGTGGACATCCATTGATATTTCTTAATTCCTCCATAATAGTGTGTTCTCATTAGTCCCAGAGTTGTTTCGCTATCCTCAAAAAGCGGATTTTGTTTCAGATCAACTCGCGGTGCATCAATATGAGAAGCAACGATATTTATCCCTTCAAGAATAGGTTTTTTCCCGATGATGGCAATCGCAGCATTTTTGTTTTTTGAGATGCGAAAGATTTTATTGCCTTTTGCTTTTTTATCCAGGTTTTGATATCCTTTTTTCAAGAGTTCAGCTTCAAAGTAATTTACACTTTCTCTGACACTTTTTCCTTTATTCAAGAAATCTTTATATCCTTCAGAAAAATCAAAAGCGTTCTTTTTCTCTTTTTCAGAGGATTCCTTCCAAAAGTTTTTTCTTTGATAGCACAGTTTCTTTTTCAGTTCTTCCGTTTTTTTCATTTTTCGCTTTTTCCCTTATTTAATATCAATTATTTTAAATTTTCTATCACCAATCGGGGCTTTTACTGTAAATATTTCTCCGGCTTTTTTCCCGATCATTGCCTTACCAATCGGAGATGCAAGAGAAATGTGTTCATATTCATTTTCACTTTCATAAACTTCATCGATTCCAACAAGTTGCTGTTTTCTGATTTTTTCATCTGATAATTCCTGGATGGTAACCAAAGCTCCGAAACGTACAGCATCTTTGGGGATATTTTTTGGGTCAATAACTTGCAGTTTTCCGATTCTGGATTTTATGTGATTAAACTCGTTTTCAAGGTAACGCTGTTTTTCCCGGGCAGCATGATATTCGGCATTTTCGCTTAAATCACCCATTTCTCGTGCCGTTACCACCTGTTTCATGATTACAGATCTTTCCTTTATCAATTCATTCATACGCACACGCAGCCGCAGCATTCCTTCTTTTGTAATATAATCTGCCATTAATTTCCCTTTTTCTTAAGAATTTTGAGGCCGTGTGAACCGACTTTTTTTAATTTGATATTTCCGCTTGCTGCCCAGAGAGTTAATAGTTTTTCGATGTTTTTATTATAGCAGCAAACTGCACCACACAGAATTTCTGCAAAAACAGGATTCCTGGTTGAATGGTAGTTTTCAAAAACAGAAAAATAGAAATCAGGATCGATTTTATAGGTTGATTTCAGAAAATTTGAATTCAATTTTATCATGTTCGGAGAAGCATAAAGCCAGGAAGTTTCCAGTTTATGAAAAATCGGTTTTATCATATCGGGCTCGAAACTTATCAGTTTTACCAGGAGTTTCTGAATGCTTAATGAGAGATATTTATTATCCTGTTTGATCCAGTTCATCATAAGATCGAGATATTGATACGGTTTCTTTTTCAGGAGCGGGAAAATCGCTTTATCGATTATCAAATTACATTCTCTTTGGTCATCAATTTCCAAAAGGATTTTTTGCAGGTAACTAAGAAATTTTTCAGGCTTTTTTCTTACTGCTCTGCCCATGATGTAAGCAAAAATGATCTTTCCATTATCACCCTTTTTCTGAAGAATATAATCGAAAAATTCAAAGTAATCTTCTGCACATTTTGCCATTTTGGAAGCAAGAGTCTTTCCCACCAGCGTAATCACAGATTGCGGAACTTTGTTGTCGATGCGTTCTGGATATGCATTGTATATGATGTCTATATCAAAATCTTTATTTGGAAGTTTTCTCTCAAAAAAATCAAGCGTATCAGCTTTTATGCGTTCTACCCAGTCCAAAGAAATCATTTCCATTCTCCTTTTCTTCCAATCCTCATCTCCTAACTTCTTCTCCTGCAAGGAGAGGGTCGGGGTGAGGTCGAACAACTCTAATTTATAACTGCGATTTTACCTTTTTTATAACTATTTCCCATTTTGATGATATAAAGATAAAGCCCGGATGAAACTTTCTTATTTGCGTTATTATTCCCATTCCAGATATAAAAATTATTCAGCTTTGTTAAACTCTCGATTTTCTTATTAAAGACCAAATTACCGCTTAAATCATAAATCCAGATTTTTCCAGCTTTTTCTAAAGGCATATTCACAAATCTAACACCATCAAATTCGTTTGTATTAAATGGGTTAGGATATACAATTAAATGCTTCAAATCCGAAATATCTGTCAAGCTGAATTGACACTTATTGCCATTATTAGATATTTTATTGCCGGATATATCTTCGATATTATCCAGTTTAAGAAAATATGATTGATTGGAATATTCCAGGTTTTTTACCATCTGAATTATGATGTAATATGAATTTGAATCATCGAAATATTCGATATCTGCAATTCCGTTATATTGATCAATAACCGGCAGAACCAGCGTATAATTTCCAAGATTTTCCACAGTCGCAGTAATAATTGGTTCTGTGAAGGAAAGTTTAACTGAATTTCTGTTGAGCGTCTCCACAAACAATATTTCCGGAGCGGTTGTATCTTCATTGAAAGCAAATGAATAATCTCCATCAGGGAAAGGAACTCCTGTTTCGCCTGTCAGATCAAAAATGTTTAATAAATATCCGTTTAGGTTGAGGAAATAATTGGAAAACCTTAGAAGCAGTCCTTTTTGTTCTGAAATGAAATTTACAGAGCTTGGTTTTCCGATACCATTGTTAACTGTAAAGTGGCTGGAGTTGATTGCATTATTGCTCAATTGCCGGTCAAAGAATACTTTTAATTCATTGATTCCAGTCATCATAATAGATTGGATTTGCGGAACCGGCATTGGAATTGCAGATTTCCAGAGTGTTGGTAAACTTTCATCCGGATTATAATCTTCATTTAAAGCAGTGACCTGATAATAAAGTGTATCTCCAACATCAAAACCAGCGAGCTGATTGATGGAATCATCAATATAATTTTCTTCAGAAATGGAACCAACAACCTGGATATTTTCCTTGAATTTGCGATAAACCCGGATGGAATCAGTTGAAATCCAACTTAGAAAAGCCGTAGATTCATTTAAAGGTTGAGCTCGGAATGCTTCCGGAGTTGGCGGACCGGTGAAATTTTCGATCCTGGAAATAAGCGAACTTTTCATTTCGGAATCTTCCAGGTTTGTGATGATTTTAGCGTTTTCAGTGTCGGTTTCGGAAAAAGCAATAATTGCATTCTGTTCAGTTCCGGATGAAAATCCCTTCCAAACAGGAGTGAATTGACCATTCTGATAATCTATAATATATAAATTTGACGGAACAGAAATTATAATCTCATCATCTCCGTTATTATCCAAATCCGCTTTTGTAATGGAATTTTTCAGCTCAACATTAGAAAAACTCACAGATCCCATGCTTTCGTATTGATTGTTAACACCCGCATTTGAGAAGAATTCAAAGTAAGAGAAAGTCTTTGCCGGATCTGTTTCATTATGAATATAACCACCAACACAGAAATCGTCGTTTCCATCTCCATCAAAATCACCAATCTGCAAATAATATGTATTTTGCACAGGAAGCCTGTGAGTCCAAACCATTTCATATTCGCTGTCTTCCATTTCAAAGATGAGAACATCTCCGTCTTTATCTGTGGCAATAATATCTAAAGAAAAATTATTATCAAGATTTCCGCAGGCAACAGCAATGAATTCATTCTTGATGAAGGTTGCGGTTTCATTCAAAAGAGTATGCAATGATTCAAATGAATTATTATAAAAAGAAATAACTCTGCGAGTTCCACTACCAATTGTCTTGTTTTCTATCAAAGCAATTTCATCGAGACCATCATTATTATAATCTAATAGACGACCACCATAAACCTGGTCACGCATCCACAAAAATGTTTCGGAATAGTTTCCTCCTGTTTCGGTAATTTCATAGAGAACAGACTTGTTATTTGCCAATCCGAGCACATTCAATAAACTATTTTCATGAATTTTTCCTGCATCGAGAGGATAGAAATCGTTCTGAAAAATGTATTCGGTAAAAAGCTGGTTGTTATCAAATTTAAAAATTTTGATTGATTCGGAACTTTCGCTGATTTCTTTTGCTACGAATTCATTTTTTATACCATCATCATCTAAATCTATTGGTTTTTTTATTGGAATCAATTCGTTTACCAGAACAGCTTGTTCATAAATATTTGTATTGATGTAAAGGTAGTCAATATCGATTGGAGAAGCATTTGCAATAGAAGTTCTCAGGTTGCTGATATTGGTTGCTTCCAAATCGATCGTATAATAATTTTCAGGGATATTATCCGGCAGACAAATCACGTGAATCGAATCAGCATAATTACTGAATGTTTCATAAGATTGTCCGGAAACAGGCTCACAGGTTAGAGATAAATTCGTAATATCGTCAAAAATAGTTTGGACGTAATATAAAGTAAACTCGTTATCATACCTTTTCATTTCAGCCAGATTTATCAGTTCCGGCGGAGTTTGATCAAGATGAACCGTCTGAATGAAGCTGTAGCGTTTATTATCGTTTGTTACTACTTCCACTTTAATTAGATATGTATCATCCGTATCCGGCAGGTTGTAATGAGCAAGAAAGTTATTTTCTACCTGAGCATAATAATATTTGGGAGTATTTGCATGAGTTTCAACGTCGAACCAATCTAAAGCAGAAGGTGTTTCAGAAGATGTGTACACCACATAATACCTGAAGAAATCATCTGCTTGAACAGTTCCGATAATATCAAAATCTTCACTCATTCCGGCATTTTCAAAGGGATAAGAAATTTCTATTTGTGGAAATGAAACTTCTGTAAGAAGAGCGTATGCATTTAATAATCCGTTTCCATAAAAATTGTCAAAACCGCTTTCTCCAAGATCGATGGCAGAGCAAGCCAGACGAGAATGTACTTGTTCGAAATTCAGAGAGGGTTCTACAGAAAGCAACAAGGCAATGCTTGCACTCACAAATGGAGCAGACATCGAGGTTCCGCTTTGAGCAGAGTAAAGATTATCTTCATCTTCACTGTATGTGCTGAGCACATTAATGCCCGGAGCTACGAGATCGAGCTGAGAACCGTAAGTGGAAAAGGAAGCCAGATTTTTGTTTTCATCAACAGCACCCACGGAAATAGTGGTGGAAAATATTGCCGGATACCAGATGCCGGATTCTCCGGTATTTCCGGAAGATACAACAATGATACTTCCTTTATCATACGCATAAAAGCAGGCATCAGCAATAATTTGGGAAAAAGAGGGACTTCCCCAACTGCAATTAATAACACTTGCTCCCATATCAGCAGCATAGATTATGCCGGCAGCAGCATCATCATCCTGAAGATAACCTCCCATTCCTCCAATAGTCTGAAAACCGCATCGAATCGGCAAAATTTTTGTGTTCCAACAGATTCCACTGATACCCAGATCATTGTTTGTATCAGCGGCAATTATTCCGGAAACATGGGCTCCATGATGAAGCTCATCGGAAGGATCGTTGTCCTGTCCGATATAATCTCCGGAAGCCATATAAGCCAGTTCAGGAGCATCTGTGAAATCCCAGCCATGCCAATCATCTATGTAGCCATTATCATCATCATCGATTCCATTATCAGGAATTTCACCGGGGTTAATAAAAATATTCGTTTGCAGGTCAGGATGACCAAAGTGGATACCGGAATCGATCACGCCAACAATGATTTCGTTATTTCCGGTTGTATAATTCCAGGCATGAGGAAGATTGATATTTCCAAAATTTATTTCCTGGTCTGGATATAAAGGATCATTTGGAGTTAGGGAAAATTCATTTAAATAATTTGGCTGGATGTATTCGATTCCTGAAAAACGCAAATTTTCGATTGTCTGCCAATCCAGTTCTTCTTCAAAAGAAGCTGTAAAATATTGATTTTGAAATTTATTTAGAATCGGTTTTAGGTTTTTTATTTTTTTCTCAGATAAAAAATCATCAAATTCATCTAAGGCAAATTTATTGTTTGTGATCTCAATCGGAGAAGATGTTTTAATTATCATTTCTTTAGGTGTGAAATTGAGGCAATTCAGCAAATAATAAGAACAGAGAAACAATAAAACAACTTTAAACTTTTTCATAGATCAAGATCCTTGTTAACTTTTGCATTCCCAAGTGCAACTTGGGAATGAGATTGACCAGGTGTCCCGAAAGCTTTCGGGAGGAACGAGATAGAATGATTTAAAAGAGATAACTAATTCCTATCATATGAACATCATTAATATCTTCCACGAACGGAATGAAAGCATAATCGATAATGATTTTTTTTATTTTGATGCCAAAACCGGTTGTAAATTCTTCAGCGTCATAATTGAATTTGTATCCCAACCGAATATTCAGAATTTTATTGTATTCAGCGTTTATGCCGAAAACTGCTTTCATCTTATCATCATCAGAATGTTTGATAATTTTTAGTTCGGAAGAGATCTCTGCAAATTTCGGAGAAAACTTCTTAATAAAACTGATTTCGCTTGAAATGGGAAGTTCGATGCTTTCTTCATTCATTTTGGAAGTTATGCCCAAATGTTTTAAAGCTGCTGCTATTTTCAGATTTCTGATCGGCGTGAGATATGTATATCCCAAATCAACTGACAAACCGGTGCTGGAAGCTGTATCGATCTTTTCATAAAGTCCGTAAAGATTTATTCCGATGTAGTGATCCGGAGTTAATCTATAGCCGGAACCGATAATGCAATTCAGGTCGATCGGATGGAATTCGCCAATGTCTGTTCCCATATCATCATAACTGTCGATTTTTCCATAATCAAGATATCTGTAGGCAATGCCAAATGAGGATTTACCTTGAGATTTCAGGTAAGCGATACTGTTTATGGTGGTATCAAAAATCCAGTAGTTTTGCGTCATGGAGAGAACTGTGTTTTTATTCATTAAACCGGCACACGGGTTTTCAATGAAGCTGAAAGCATCTGAAGAGAAAAATGCACCTGTTCCACCTTGAGCGGCAATACTTGTTCCTGAAATTATTTTCAGTATCTGGAATCCGCGGTCTCCTTCTGTTTCAGCCAAAAGAGTTATCATCAAACCTGCAAAAAGCAGGAGTAATATTATTTTTTTCATTCGTCCTCCAAAATTTATTTTTTTCTCATACCGACCTCATCCCAGCCTTCTCCTATCCAGGAGAAGGAGAACAAAATACTTCCTCTCCTCTTAGGTATGAGTCGGCTTGCGAAGCAAACGATCTCAAGAGGATTGAGGTGAGGTAAAAACACTTCTATTTTTCAATAGCAAATTTTTTCTTTAGAATTTCTCCTTTTGCTTTGATTATGGAAAAATACACACCGGAAGATAGTTCATCTGCATCAATGAAAACACCGGTTTCCATATTTTTTTCACAGAAAACCATTTTATTAAAAATTCTGTTTCCGGCAATGTCAAATATTTTTACTTTAACTTCTGTGTTTACGCTGGTCATTATTTTTAAGGTGATGGTTTTATTTTGAACTTCACCCTTATAAATGCTGCTGTCAAAAATGTTACTAAGCGGATTTGGATAGAAATAGGTATTTTCTTTGATAAAAATCCCGCGGTTTTCATAAGGATCTACCGGCAATTCACCCAGGTATGATGCTGTTCTTTGAAGATTGGCAAATTCACTGAACCAAACAGGTTGTTCTATATTTTCGTTATCTGGAGCAGAATATCTGAAAAGAGTACCGTTATTTCCTGAAATGAAAAAATAGTTTTCTTCTTCATAATTTGCAGAATCCGCATAAGATGCAAAGATCGGATAAGTTAAGCTGCGATCACTGAACGAGACAGGATAATTCAGCTTTATCTCAAAATTATTATTATTGATATTTTCCCAGACGCAAAAACGGTTTCGAGACAGATTTCCTATAATTTCCAGCTCATTATCAGCATCTATATCAAAAGCTAATATTCCTGCTGTAATATAGTTGGAATCCGGGGAAGCAATCTCATTTTTGGGTTTGGAAATCACACCATTCATTTCAATAACTACAAAACCATTTTCTCCTCCAATCAGAATATCTAAAAATCCATTTGCATCAACATCTGCGATGGAGGGAATAGAAATAGTTGCAAGAGGAATTTTTACAGGAAAATTATTGAGAATCTCACCATTTTGTTTGAACACATAAATCAGTGTATCGGAAGTTGTGATGATAATCTCATCCAGATTATCTATATCGATATCTGCAAGAAGAGCGGATAGAATCTGTAAACTATCATTGGTCACATCATTCAAAACATCCAAATCTAAAGAAAAAATATCATTGTTTTCCAGGGCGATTTTTTGTAGTCTGAAAAGAAAAGATTCATCCTGGTTAATCGAATAGAGGAAATTATTTTTCAGCAGAAGATTGGAAGCAATTTTGGTTTCGGAAAAATTAATGATGTTAACCTGCTCATAATTTTCATCCAAAATTTTAATTTCACTTTCAAAACTATCGATGTGATTCAGAGGAGCAAAAGCGCGCTTTTGACTATTCTGGTCAGGATTTATTATTACTGAACCAGCCCAGGTTTTATTAGTTTCGATAAAAAGAGTATTCTGGAAATCAGGAAGATTGAAATTAATTTCATAAAGAACCGGAAAAAGTCCATTCGGAGTTGTACACGGCAGCAAGAAACTATTATTATTTTCATCATAAGAATAAAATTCTGTAAGATTAACAGAAAGGCTAAGCCAGATTGGAAATCCGTCTAAAAGGTCGTTATCCTTCCAAACATTTATTTTACCATCTGGCATGGGATAGAAAATCTCGTTTCTGCCATCATTATCAAAATCAACAAGAGTTACGGGAAAGGGATTTTCTCCGTCAAAGTCTCCATCCAGGCTCCAGGGGTATCGAACGGAAAACGTCATCAGCGAATCTGAGCTGCTTATATCATAGATTTCCAACTGAATACCGCCGTAATAACTTTCTGCAGTTGGGTTTGATGTAAAGCCATTAAAGGGATTATTCCGACCACCAAAATAATCGTTGTTGCCTTCTCTATAAGCATCATAAGCAGAACCAAGACTATTAATATCCACAGTGCTATCCATATGTTGAATGCCGTCAGCTTCCTCTAAATCTACACCTTTATGAGATGCATCACTATTTACGGAATTCGTTTCTAACTCAGCATTAAATTTTTCATCGATTATGTTTTCATCTATGTGCCAGATGAAGAGACCGGATCCATCGATGACATTGCCGTCATAAGCGCCCAATCCGGGCATGTAAAAATCCCATTCGCATCCTTTGTATGTGTTTTCCATAAAATTGAATCGCGGCTCACCAGCATGCGGATGACCGGGTGGATAGACATCCTGCTCACCTTCCGGCAAAAGTGCGAAAGTAAAAGATGGTTCTCCTTGCAAAGTGCTGCCATCAGGATTTTGCTGCCTGTTTTCCAGTAGGAAATATTCTTTATCTGAAATGACAATTTTAAATATTTTCTTAGTTATCTCATCGTTTGCCATAGGAAATGTAATGAATAGATTTGATTCGGAAACGCTGATTTCTTCAATGTTTTCTTCTTCCCAACCCATGTAATAGCGAGACCAGGCACAAGGCAGAGGAGGAACATATCCATTGGCATTCCAGGCACCGGTTCCCATCACACCAAAATTACCGATCCCATAAGATACGCCATTAGAGGAATCATTATCGAATAGAGTTGCAAGTCCTATCTGGCGTCCCCAGAGAAAAGCAATAATACCGATCATTCCATAATTTGGATCACCTTCTTCAAAATCCGGCTGCCATTCGGTTTCCGGACAGATCACGATTTCCTTTATTATTTTCCCATCATCAGTTATTAAACCCGGGAAATCATCATTTTCCGGATCCAATCCAGCTTGCAGGGTGCGGCGGTTTAAGAAGGTGCTCATCAGTTCATCTAAATTAACTTCATTCACGTCTGCTTCCTGTCCGGCGCCAGCATGAAAAATCATAAAAGAATCGTAATTATTAAAATCTATTTCTGCATCTGCAATTTCAAAAACATCCTGTGCAAATTCCGTGATTCTCTCGAGCGAAAGGTCATCATCTCCATAATATGCCATTGTATTGGGAGCAGTAATAATATTTTCCCAGACCGTATAATTTTCCGGCTGTAAGCTGTAATTTCCATGAGAAGCATCATGATAAAAAGAAGATAGATGAAACATAAACCGTTCAAAATAAACTTTATCGTGAGCCAGAGAATCTGGATAATCAGCAATCAAATCAAATTCATGGTCTTCAAAATCAACCATCAAAACAAGAATGCTGTCAGGCATATTTCCATTGCGATTTTGCCTGGAAAAAATCTCTGAAGAACCGCTAAATATTTTTGGATAGTTTTCCTGTTTTAGCGGATGAGACGGAACAGAAAACAGATTAACAGATGCTGCCAGAAAGATGAATGAAACAACAAAAAATCTTTTCATAAAAATCCTTAACAATATTGAAACACCCTCCTATCGGTGATAAGAGGGCATTACAATAAAGATTTGTTATAAGATTACGAACTTTTTTAGACTTTACCGGACATTGTTTCTTTTTCATTACATTTGCAAATGCTTATGAATTCATATTTTGGAGTCCAGGTATTTGCTTTTGATTTGAAGCTTCTTACTAATTTTACCTTTTTTACTTCAGTATTGCATTTTGGACAGATAACTTTACCCTCAGTACTTATTTCATGAGCCAATTTAGCTGCGAATGATCTTACTTTTGCCATCTTCTCTCCTTTAGACTCTTTCGATATACTCGCCATTGCGAGTGTCAATTTTGATTTTATTGCCGACTTCTATGAAGAATGGAACCGTGATTGTCAAGCCGTTTGCAGTTACAGCTTTTTTTCCGCTTGCAGAAGCTGTATTCCCCCTCACGTTTGGTTCACATTCTGCTATTTCCTGAACAACAGTAATAGGAAGCTCGATTCCCAGAATTTCACCTTTGGGGTCAAGCTTCATTCCCACCACCATATTTTCAATCAGATATTTATCCAGATCCCCAATGATTTCTGCTGCAACAGATATTTGTTCATAGGTGGTGATATCCATAAAAACATAAAAACTGCCGTCAAAGTAAAGGTATTCTTTTTTATGTTTTTCTACCCTGACTTCTTCCAGCTTTTCACTGGTTCTAAAGGTGTTCTCCAGGACTTTTCCGGTTTTTATATTTTTGAGTTTTGTGCGTACAAAAGCGCCACCTTTTCCGGGCTTCACGTGCAGGAATTCAACGATTTCAAAGAGCTCGCCCCTGAAATTGATGATCATGCCATTTCTTATATCCGAAGTCGTTGCCATCTTTTTCTAATTCCTTTTAAAGCTTATAACACCTTGATGTTCAAAACGTTTTCCAGAAAAAAATTCAACTATTTTATGGCAAGGAAAAATTTTAACTTACTCATTATTGGTCTGTAGAGATTGTTTATCTTCGAATGGCACCCCGATACAATCGTTCCTCTTTACGGGGCAGGCGAATTAACACGAAGAATATTTTTTTTAGATCAGAACTATATTTACAAACCCTGAAAAGGTTTAAGAGATTTTTCTTCCTGCTGAACCTTTTCAACGGTTTTTTCCAACCGTTCCGAAGGTTTATGTGGGAGAATAATTCCAGGGGAAACCGTTCGGAAGGTTGGCCTTATTTCATAGTCAACGAAAATCTTTAAATAGTAACGCTGTTTAGCTCACAGATTTTCACGGATTTGTACGAATAACTACTTTTTGTTCCCTCCTAAGCAGAAGCTTCGAAAGTAGTGTCCAATTACATTCTTCGTGCATATTCGTGTTCTTAACGGCTACCCATATTCTCATATCTTTCCAACTTAAAATTGACAAAGAAAAGATGGACAATTTTTTTGTATATCCAAAATTTCGTCAGAAGAAAAGCATAAAATTCGAGCTTTAGGAGATGTAATGAGATTCAAATTTATAATTATAATGGTGTTTATTTCTACAGCCATTTTTGCGAATTCGATTTTCTCGTTTGAAGGTATGCCCATTCAAAGTTATGGCTGCGATGTTTACAGTGTGGGAATGGGTGGAACCGGCAGCGGTGATTTGTTCAGAGTGAATACAAATTATTTCAATCCCGCAAATGTTATCACTGCCAATAAGGTGATTTTATCAACAGCAGTTTCTATGGGATATCAATGGTACAGTGATAGTAAAGGCAACAGTTATCGGGATGACGGCTTATTTTTTCCTTATTTTAATTTTGCTGTTCCCATCTCAAACCATAAATTTGCCTTTAATTTCAATTCTTTTTCTTCCGGTAATATTGAAAACGAAAAACCCGGTGTTTGGGAAGGTTATGAATATACTGAGATTAATAGAATAAATTCGAGTATTTTTAAAGCGGAACTTATCTATGCTTATAAAAATCCTTATGTGAATGCAGGTCTTTCCCTGGATTATTTTTTCGGTCACAGGATTCGTTTTTGGGAACAGGATTTTGATGATATTTACAGTCCTAAATATGAAGTTGAAAAGAGATTCAGGAATGCTGGATTTTCGCTTGGCATAAATAAGAAAATCGGAAATCTGTCCCTGGGAACTTTTTATTCTTCAGCAGCAGATCTGGAGGGAGAAACTATTTATAAATCTCCTGATATTGCAGATACTCTGGATTTGGAAGATGAAACGATATATGAAATTCCACAGAAAATTTCTACAGGAATCACCTGGAAATTCATGGAAAAATTTAAAGCATCTTTTGATGCAAATTATGAACTCTGGGAAAATACAGCAATATATGATGAAAACACCTATAGATTAGCTCTCGGATTAGCATACGATCCGCTCAGCGGATACGGGCATTGGTATGAAAGAATTCCGTTAAGATGTGGTGGTCATTATCGGATTTTACCGTTTGAGAAGAATGATAAAAAGATCGATGAGAAATCTTTTAGTTTCGGCAGCTCGATACCTCTGAAATCTTCGGGAAAGAAAATTGATATTGGTATAAAATATCTTTTGAGAGGAGATAAAAACAAACACGGAGTAAGAGAGAAAACAGTGATGTTCTATTTTGGAATTACCGGCTTCGACATTTTTTCCAAAAGAGCGAAAAGAACCGGGCACAGAGAAATTCCCCAAGTTGATTATTAATATAAATTATCTAGAATAAATACTATTTCTTTCAAATGAATGGAGCAGCAATGAAAATAAATCCTGATCTATGTGATATTTGCGGAACCTGCGTAGCTGTCTGTCCTGCTGATGCCATTATTGTCTCAGAATTCAAAGTAACAATCGACAATGAAAAATGTACTAAATGCGTGAATTGCCTGGAGGTTTGTCCCATAAAAGCAATCGGGGAAGAGCAATGTTAAAAGACAGATATGATGTGGTGGTTATTGGTGCAGGACCTGCAGGAAGCGTTGCTGCCAGGTTTGCTGCGGAAAACGGAGCTTCTGTTCTTGTTTTGGAACGTGATCGCGAACCCGGCATTCCGGTTCGCTGTGCAGAAGGTGTTTCTCATAAAGGAATTGCACCTTTCATAGAAATCGATGAACGCTGGATTGCATCTACGATCGAGGTTGCCAGGCTTCACTCGCCAGATGGAAACGAAGCACATATGCTTAATAATGGAACAGGTTATGTGCTGGAAAGGCGTGTTTTTGATGCGGCTCTTTGTTCCCTGGCGTGTAAATTTGGAGCTGACCTTCTTACAAAAGCAGATGCTATCGATCTTATTTGGGAAAACAATAGAATTGCTGGAGTGAAATATAAATACCTGAATGAGATTAAAACAGTAAAATGCGATATTGTTATTGGTGCAGACGGAGTCGAATCCCGCGTGGGAAGATGGGCAGGAATAGACACGAAAGTAAAATTGGAAGATATTGATACTTGTGTGCAATATACATTAGCAGGAATAAAGACAGATAAAGGTTCCTGCGATTTTTATTTCGGCGAAAAAGTCTCACCCGGAGGTTATCTCTGGATTTTTCCAAAATCGGATACAACTGCAAATGTGGGCATTGGTTTATCCGGTCATTTGGCTCATAAGAAGGGACCAAAAGAATATCTGGATGAATTTGTAGAAAGGAATTTCCCGGAAGCGAAAATAATCTACACAGTTTATGGTGGAGTTTCCACTGCTGATACATTGAAAGAGATTGTGAGAAATAACATTATGCTGGTTGGTGATGCTGCCAGGCAAGTAAATCCTATCACAGGCGGTGGAGTTGTGCAGGGAATGATCGCTGGGAGTATTGCTGGCAAAGTTGCTGCAGAAGCGATAAAAAGGCAGGATTTCACCCGAAAATTTCTGAAAAGATACAGGAAAGAATGGAACAAACGAATCGGGAAAAACCAGAGTTTAATGTTCGCTATCAAAAACAAATTCTTTGGCATGAAAGACGATAAATTCAATAGTATTGTTGCCTTTTGCAAAAAGCTCCCTCCAGAAAAATTCACTTTGAAAGAACTATTTACCGAAGCGGTTAAAGATGATCCGAAATTAGTTCTGGAAATCGCAAAGGCATTTATTAAAAGTAAATTTAAGTAGTATGAAGAGAGCTCAAAAATCCGAAATTTATCGGAAAATGATTCACATTTCTTCAATTATTTTGCCTTTTTCCTACAGATATTTGTTTCATTCAAACAGGAAGCTATTTTTTTTAGTTTTAGCTCCACTAACATTTGTAGCTCTAATTGTCGAAATAATTCGTTTGGAAAATAAAACATTCAAAAGAATTTTCTATAATATTTTTGGGATTATGCTCAGAGATCATGAAAAAAATAATTTCACCGGAGCTTCCTATCTGCTGATTTCAGCAGTTATCAGCATTGCAGTGTATCCCAAAGATATTGCTTTTATTGCACTTTCTTTCCTGGCAATCGGAGATACAGCAGCGGCTTTGATTGGAATCCCGTTTGGGAAAAGAAAGCTGCTTGGAACAAAAAAGAGTTTGGAAGGTAGCATTGCCTGTTTTTCTGCGACCTTGTTATTTGCTGTGTTTTTTTTGGATCCTGTTGAATACAATGTTCTCGTCATTGCACTGGTTGGAGCGATTTCCGCAACAGTAGCAGAATTTTCTCAAGTTCAGATAAATGATAACATCAAAATTCCTATTTTTTCCGGATTGGTGATGTCTTTTGTAAATATTTTTTTTTAATCCTGTATAACAAAAACCGTGAGATGTTATGAGATAAAACTGAATAGCCACGAAGCTCACAAAGAAGTACGAAGATGAATAGAAATAAACTTTGCGTTTCTTCGCGTTCTTAGCGGCTAAAAAGAGGATTGCTTATGAAATTATCGTTTATAATTCCCGTATTTAATGAGGAACAAAGCTTACAACCATTATACTCCGAAATTCTTGAAAATATTGAAAACTATAAGCATGAAATAATTTTCATTGATGACGGTAGTTCTGATGGAAGTTTTGTATTTATGCAGGAATTAGCATCAAAAAATAAAAATGTAAAAGTCATCAAATTCCGCAAAAATTTTGGGAAAGCTGCTTCATTGGATGCAGGTTTCGAAGCCGCACAAGGAGATATCATTTTCACAATGGATGCAGACCTGCAGGACGATCCTAAAGAAATAATTAATTTCATAAAAAAGATTGAACAGGGTTATGATCTTGTTTCAGGTTGGAAGAAAAAGCGGAAAGACCCGATTCATAAAACGTTTCCATCAAAACTTTTCAATGCCATCACAGCTAAATTTTTCAGGCTGAAATTGCATGATTATAATTGCGGATTCAAAGCTTATCGGAAAGAAGTAATCAAAGAGCTGGATATTTATGGAGAGATGCATCGTTATATTCCGGCATTGGCAGATTCCAAAGGATTTAAAATAACAGAAATTCCTGTAAATCATCGTCGTAGAAAGTATGGAAAATCCAAATATGGAATCGAACGTTACATCCGAGGCTTTCTGGATCTTCTAACTGTGAAACTGGTAACAAGTTATACCCACAGTCCGCTGTATTTGTTCGGCAGGATTGGAACAGCATTTTCTGTGATTGGTTTTCTCATTGGTCTTTATCTTACAATAATGAAATTCTGGTTTCATCAACCGTTGTATAACAGACCGCTTTTATATTTATCAATTTTACTGATTATGCTAGGATTACAATTTTTCTCGATCGGTCTTATCGGTGAATTGCTTGTGAACCAGAATAGAAAACAGAATAAATCCAAAATGATTTCTATTGAGAAAAAGATAAACATGTAAATCGAACACTCCTGTTTGATGTTAGCTTGTTCCCAAACTCTGTTTGGGAACATAATGCATCAACTCTGATTAGGAATACAATGCGTTACGAAAGGGGACTTTCGTAACGAGCAACCATTGCGAAGGTTTAACAAGATGAATTTCTCTGTATGTAACCATTCGCAAGGTTTTGAAAAAGGAAAATATGCGAAAAGATAATAATCATCTTCCAGAATTTATCCGGTTAATGAGGAATGCCAATTTGAATAAATTGGTTATTAATTCTTTTTCAAAGTATTATAAACAGGTTTTATCCGGTTCAACCGGAAAACTTTCCAAGAAAGAAATCTCTCCACCGGGGAAAAAGAATTTAATCGATTACAATCGACTGGAAAAGCCAATATCTTCTCACCTGGAAAAGCTTGTTGTCATCAAACTTAACGGAGGTTTGGGGACGAGCATGGGTTTGACAAAGGTCAAATCTTTGCTGAGAGTAAAAGGGGATTTTAATTTCCTGGACATTATTACTCGCCAGATTCTTTATTTACGTGAGAAATCAAAGAAAAATATTCCGCTTCTATTTATGAATAGCTTCAATACTCGCGATGATACGCTTTCCTATTTGGAAAAATATCCTGAACTGAAATTGCCTGAAATCCCCCTTGATTTTCTGCAGAATAAATTTCCCAAGATAAAGCAGAGTGATTTGTCTCCTTTGCAAAATAAGAAAGACAACTTGAACTGGAATCCGCCAGGCCACGGTGAAATTTATCTGGTTCTGATGATTTCCGGTGTTCTCGATCAGCTTTTGGATTCAGGTTTTGAGTATTCTTTCCTTTCCAATTCCGATAATTTGGGAGCAGTTGTCGATGAAAAAATCCTGAACTATTTTGCAGAGAATAATATTTCTTTTATGATGGAAGTTTGTAAACGTTCTCAGGGTGATAGAAAGGGAGGACATTTAGCCCAAACCAGAGGAGGGCGACTGGTTTTACGGGAAACAGCCCAATGCCCGGAACAAGAAATCGACGAATTTCAGGACATCGAAAAATATCAATATTTTAATACGAACAATCTTTGGGTAAACCTGAAAGCCTTGAAGGACCAACTAATAAAAAATGATTATTTATTGCCGCTTTCGCTAATAATCAATCCAAAAGAAGTGGAAAACGAAAAAGTTTATCAGATTGAAACAGCAATGGGCGCAGCGATCAGCGTGTTCGAAGGTTCAAAAGCGGTTGTTGTAAATCGCGATAGATTTGCTCCGGTAAAGAAAACGAATGACCTTCTTGTTATTTGGTCCGATGCCTATAAACTGCAGCAGGATTACAAACTTATGCTTGATGAAAACCTGGAAGAACCACCTAAAGTTAGCTTGGACGAAAGATATTATAAAACTATCGAGCAACTGGAAGAGCATTGTAAAGATGGAATTCCATCTCTAAAAAATTGCAGGAAACTGAAAATATCTGCTGATGTATTTTTTGGTAAGAACGTGGAAAT
>CAYWJN010000033.1:0-24304 GCA_964457455.1 uncultured Candidatus Cloacimonadota bacterium | reverse complement strand
TCAGAAATAAGATGAATTGGTCATTTGCCCAGAGATTGTTCGCAGGATACATTCCAATCGAATTTACCTCAACCTCATCAACAATTTTTTCTCCAATTTTTTCTTTAATATATTTAGATACTTCCTCGTTAGATTCGAGGTCGCAAAGAAAAATGAGATTATTGAATTTATAAAATTGCTCCATTGCTTCGAATTTGGCACGTTTTATCTCAAAAAAAGATTCATTTCTTACTGTGAACCAAAACCTTTCCAGACTTTCCCGCAAAGGTGTTTCTGCATATTTCCAAACATTATCATCAGCAAAAACGTAGATGGTTTGTTTGTGTCCCCAGGACATCGGTTTACGTATATTTGTTTTTTCGCCGGAAGGTTTATATTCGCTTTCAGATTTCGAACATCCTAGAGTCAGGATAATTAAGAGGAGAACAACAAAGAATTTATTCTTCATTTCCATTTTTTCTTCTATCTTTCTGTCTAAAGAAAAAATAATTCATGCCGGATAAAATCGTAATAAATACAACAATCCAGAAGAAAACTTTAAATCCAAGAACTATGCATTTTTGATGAGGATTCCAACCTTTAATGATTTGTGAAAGCGAATAATAAACTAATGCTGTAATTACTCCCACCATCTGGAGCACGGTTTTAATTTTTCCCCAGATATTGGCTGCTATAAAAATCTTTTTTCGAGCATGATAATTCCTCAAAATAGAAACTGAAATCTCTCTAAACAAAATAATGAAAACTACAGAAATGCTGATGTAATTTATCGGTGACAGAGCAAGAGCTATAAGAGCAGAAATCACCAGCATCTTATCTGCAAGCGGATCCATAATCTTACCAAAATTTGTGACAACTTTAAATTTTCGTGCCAGCATGCCATCAAAATAATCCGTGATACCTGCTGCGATTAACACGATAGTTGCCAGAATAACTCTGCTGGCAAAAGGAGCAAAAAATATAAGCCAGATAAAAAGAGGAACCAGAATTATGCGTAAAATAGTAAGAGAATTCGGTATGTATTTTATCATTTGAACCTGCGACGTTCTTCCTGCTTTTCTTTCAATCTGAATGTGAATCTGAATGTGAATCTGAATGTGAGGCTTTTGTTATACATCATCATCCTAAAAATTTCTATTTCAACAAGAGCATACGTTTTACTGATTCTTGATTATCAGCTTTAATACTATAAAGATAAATACCTGAACTTACAAGTTTATTACTGTCATTAATTCCAGCCCAAATAACTGAATGTTTACCTTTATGCATTTGTTTATTGATTAAAGTTTTAACTTTTTGTCCCTTAATGTTATAAACAGAAATTTCGACATCAGAATCATTTATAAGACTAAAAGATATTGTAGTTGTTGGGTTAAACGGGTTTGGAAAGTTTCTCAATTGAAAATTGTATCTTGAATATTGAATGTTTTCCACATCCACAGTTTCCTGCATTGGAATTAGTACCTGAGTAAACTGACCATCGAAAACCTCAATTTCGTATTCTATTACATCCTCATAAAACACCCGCTCTGCATAAACATCATAAACTCCGGCAGGAAGTTTATATTCAAAATTACCAATGCTATCTGTAAAAGTAAATTCACCAGGTTGGTTATTAATTTTTAATAAAACATAATCAACCGGATCTCCGGTTGTAGGGTTGTATGTATAACCCTCTAAACCACCAAATGAAGGTGAATTATATTCATAAGGACCAATATCGATAATTGCAGTTCCATTATTATCTCCATCCCAGACTCTGTGATTGTAATCCATATCAAATGGATAATAATAACCAGTTGTATCGAACCCGGCATCTATTGCCAGGCTGCCTTCTATTAGATGAAAATCTCCGTTTTGAATATCTTCGAAAAGAGTTTGTGCCTGCAGGGAATCGATAATAATATTTCCTCCACCATCTATACAGGGTGGTTCAATATCGAAATCCAATATACAATTACGAAAAATGGGATTTCCGTGAACACCGTTTAGAGATAATTCATCATTACCTAAAAATATACAATTATTGTAGTAATCTGAGAACACTCCATTAAATGCATATTGGTTATTAATAGATAGATTATTAAAACAAGATTCATTTCTGTAAGTTATTGTAATACCAGCTTCTCCATTAAAACCAATATTTTGATACACATCAAGATATGCAGAAGTTCTTACATTACCTTCATTAATTATATTATTAAATACTTTACCGGAAGATTCTAATCCAGTATCTAAATCACACCCTTCAAAATAATTATCGCTTATCTCCACATAAGCATCATCTACATTAATACCATCATAACCACCGATGAAATGATTGTTATTTATGTAGAGGGAACCAGTAATGCTTGTTGTGTTTTCTATACCTTGATCACAGTTATTAAATTCATTTGCAAAATAATGACCGTATGATCTGACACCTTGACAATTATTTACATTATTAAAGGTAAAAAATAAATCTTCCGCATAAACTGCTTGATAATAATTATTTCCAATAAATGTATTATTGGCTATTAGTACAAAAGGATAATCGTTGTTGTTCATACGATATGATTGTATATGCACCCTCCACATATCATACATAAATGTATTTATCCCTTCATTTAAAACAAAATTATTTTCAATTATCTCCAGTTCCTTTGTATCCCATTCGGAGCTTACACCTACACAATTATTAATAAAATTACAATTTCTTACAATTCCCTTTCCATTAAATAAAGATAACGGACCTTTTGCTATTCTACTTACATATATTCCGATAACAGCAGAATAACTGAAATCACAATACTTAAATATGCTTAATTCAGCATCTTCGGTAAAATACATTGTACCCCAAGAATAATCGGGATCATCTTGAAGTCTTGTAAAAATAATTCTGTTCTGCTCATTGCCTTCAGCAATAATTCTTCCATCCACCCAGAACATTTTAGCTTCATTAGTTCCGTTCTGATACCAGAAGCTTTGGTCAAGCTCCTGCCAACTTGTGCAAGATGCAGCAGTTATTTTTATTTCCGTTCCCGGCAATATCGTTAAAGTTATACCTGCATCAACATAGATATTATCTATTACAATGTAAGGATTATTTTCAGGACTCCAGGTTGTATCTTCAGTAAGATGACCGCCTACTTCAATTGCGTTTGCAATTGAAGAATTAAAAATTAGAAATGAGAAATGTAAAATTAAAAAAATAAAATTATATTTTTTCATATTGACTCCAAAACTCACCCCCGGTCTCCGCCAAGGCTACGCCCCGGCAGGCATACCCCTCTCTTTAAAAAACAAGAGAGGGGTTTTAAAAGAATAAGACAAATGTCTATTTAACCATTACGAAGGTCAAGACCTATTTGAATTAACTTCATCTAACCATTCGGAAGGTCGAGAAAGGCAAGAAGTTCGACAACCATTCCGAAGGTTACTATTTGAGAAGCAACATTTTTTTCATTGCTGATGATCTATCAGCAGAAATCTTGTAGAAGTAAATACCTGATGCAACTGCTTTATTGTTGTTATCAGTTCCGTTCCACATTACAGAATGTGAACCTTTAGAAAGATGTTCTTCAACCAGTATTTTCACCTTTTGTCCTTTAATATTGTAAACCTCGATTACAACATCAGATTCAGAAGCAATTTCAAAGGAAACAGTAGTAGTAGGATTAAAAGGGTTAGGGAAGTTAGCTAACGAAAGGATATTTCCTGAAATTGGAACTGATTCTTGATCTTGTTCTTCCGGGTAGAATGAGAATTGAGATTCCAGTTCTCAGACCTTAGCCTGGTAATCATCGAGAGTAGCAGTTTTTACTGTACAATTATCAGGTAAAGCTCTTTCACCTTCATCAGCAAGTTCCAGATAACAGTAACCTTCATCAATCATAGCAGCTATTACTTCATCCGGTAATTGAGAATTGACAATGATCTCTTCCAATTGCTCGATAGCTGGAATATAATCTTTTTCTTTCATCAGAGTTTTAGCTGAAACTTTTTTTACTGTACTATAAAGATGTGTGTTTTCATCTACATTTAAACCTATCAGATAATCTCTGAGACCTGCAAAATCTTCGGTTGAAAGATTTTCGATATGATACAGGTAATATACGGCTGTAACAGCTTCGGGAGAATATAAATAGTCAGCAAGCAACTGATACAGAACCTGCTGTGCAGAACTATAATCTTCATTAGCAAAATCAATAGATGCCAAGTTTAATAGTTCTCTTGCTCCTGTAATCCCGGGGGAATATGTCCAGGCATCCGAATCTGTAGGATATAAGTGATCGATAGAAGTAATATTCGTACCTCTTATATCAACTGCATTTTGCTCATCCCAATTTATATTCATCAGTAAATAATAGTCAGATCCAGTTCCATAATCATTATCAGCGATAATGATATTATCATCGTGATTATCCATATTAAAAGTCCATTGCCAACCCGCATATTCTGCATAATCATTGTTTCTAATTAAAATATTTTTGAAGGGATCTTCAAAAATTGTTCCATCATAGCAAAGCATACCGAAACCGGAGTTTTCCTCTATTGTATTTATACTGAATTCTTCGAATGAGACACAATTAGGTTTAACGCCAGTGCCATTATTAAAGCTGAAATTACTGTTTGTAATTTTGGAAAGGTTCCTGGAAGAATCGTACAAGTAAATACCAGAGCCGTTTCCATTTCCTTCTCCTCCTACCCAAACATAGTCTAAATAAACCGGTGATTCATAAGCATAGATCGAAGCCAGGTTATTTTGCAGATAGCAATATCCTTGTGTTTCCGAACCTTCAATAGTTAATTCATGCCCATCCCGTACAACAATCTGTCCGGCATTACAAAAGTCTGTAAGATAAAGGTTCAAATTAGCTCCATAAGTAGAACCCATTCCAATAGTTTCAATCGATAGCTTACGAATTCCGGAAATATCACAATTTACGAACCAGTAATTATCCAAATCATCCGGGTTTTTGATAAATATCCCATCCCATAATTCTCCGGAACTGGAAGAGATTTTAACAACTGGATCACCTGGTGTAAAATGTTCGGGTATATCTGTTGTAATTTTTCCACCATTTTGAGCGATTATACGGTCACCGGGGATGGATTCTTCACCTACATATGTGGTAGGAGTGAAACCTGTGATAGTACTTCCCCAGTCGAGGAGGAGTTCAGCATCAGAACCATCTATGATAACAGAAGAAGCATGTGAAAGATTAAATTCTGAGCCATTCATAAGATTAACCTGTCCGTTGATAGCAAATTCACATTCATCAAGAAAGAATACTTCAACACCAGATTCGATCGTAAGTTCATCATTCACAGTTACATCTCCGATAACATAATATGGGTAATTTGAAGACCAAGTACCTGAAACAATACCACTAATTTCGTTAGTAGTCCAATTAAAGCATTTATACCTAATTATATCACCTTTTCGAGGAATATAGACGAGTTCGTCGGAGCAAATTGGCGTAAGATAATCTGAATCATGAATATCAGACCTAACAGCTCTAAATGGATTATCGTCTTCTTCTTCTAATCCATCGTAATAACAAAGATAATAATCGTTACTTGTTGATCCCCCATAATCCCTGAAAGCATATAATGCAGAACCATCGGAAAATATGAAGTTTTTTTCTGAATCACTCATTGTAAGTAGTTTTACAGCATTATGAAGCCCCAATAGGACATTTCCATCGCATGATTTTATGTTTGCCATTATCCAGTGAAAATATACTTCTGAGTCCACTAACTGACCATTCCCTCCTGGTGCAAACGGTGTTCTGAATGGAAAATCTGTTAACCATGTTGGAAATAATATTTCTATCCAATCAATTATAGTATCGATATGAGATTCGTCAATAGTTCCATTATGTTCGAAACTATAGCAAGGCATTTCAGGATTAGAAGTTAATTCATAATCCCAAATAAAAGGATGAGGATCATCTATATTGGGATTCATACTAGCGTCCCTATTGTGAGCTAATACAATTACAGCATGATGTTCCGAGCCATACAGATTCCAAATATGTTCTTTAGCGACGTCATATGCATAATAATCATCAGAAATATCACTACGAAATACTTGATTGTTAATATTTCCTATATCTAATTCTTGTATTGAATTATCGTTATCGTGATAATATATTATGCCATAACCATTTAAATTCTCTGTTGTCTGATGTATGAAGAATGAGTTAAAGTGAAGATAATCATAGGGGTCATTACCACCATGGGAACCTGGATAAGTGCCAGGATACGAATCTAATTCATGTATCTCTTTTCCATCTGTAGATAGCATGCCAAACATATCACAATCTGCATACAACATCACAAAAAGATTACTCATAACAAAAAGTATCGTTATGATTAAAATTGACTTTATGTTTTTAGAAAACATATAAAACCTCCTTTTTAGTTTTTTTTTAGAAAAATTTTCTAAATATTATCGAGTATTCGACTCGATATACGAAAATAGTTTTATACAATCATATACTGCTCTTCTTTGCTTTTTTTTGTAGTGTTTATCATTTGAACCTGCGAATCAAAAATAAACTGGTGAGTAAATATGCAAAAATCAAAGTTCCGAATTCTATTATGAACAATTTATTATCGATTTGAATCTTTAGATAATCAAAATAGATTGCTGCAAAATATCCGCCAAAATTTAATCCTATTGGAATGAAGCTCAAAACAAAAGAATTCAGGAAAAACATCTTTGCTCTGGAGCTTTGCTTTCCACCTGAAACTCGAAATATCTTCCAAAATTGATCTCTTTTAGTTTCAAAGTGAATTCTCATAAAAACCACAAAAAATATGAGAAAAACAACCATCCCGCCACTGGCAATCAAATATGCAAAATTTATAAGATTTATACTTGGCTGAACATTATCTGCTTCGATTTGAATCTTTTCCCAAAATTCATTATCATAATTTATCTCAGCTTCTTCATCGCTATTTTCGATAATTCTCCAAACTTCATCTTTTTCGGTTTTATGAAAAAACTCACCCTTCAGAAAGATTTTCATGACATTGGGAAGTGTGTATCTGCTCAGGATTTCCGAAGATTGAGAAAGTTGATATTCAGCAATCAGACGTTCTGATATTTCTGTTTGTTCTTCAATCTGCAGGCTGTCAACCCAAAGAAAAGAATTTAATTTCGTTTTAATTGAGTATAAAGAATCCAATTTATAAGAAAAAATTATGATTGGAATAGGAGAAAGTTTTTGAAAGATTTGTACTTTTTTATGTTCAAAAACGCGGATGTGGAGATGTTTTCCAAAATGAAGAGAATTCCAGAAAATCAAAAAAATCGTAATTACAATTACCTGGAAAAATATTCCTTTTTTCACAGTCTCTTTAAAACCTTGTTTTGAATTCTATAAATATTTTCAAAGTTTTCCATCCCTGTTTTTGAAGTGGCTAAAATCGAAGTTCCGGCATTAAGGGCAAAGTCACATATCTCCAAAGCTTTGCTAAGATTTATCTCATCAAAATAACAATCGAGATCATCGAGCAAAATCAGATACGGAAGCTGAATAACTGCCCTGATCAATTCTATGAACTTTTGCGAAGAATATGACAACTTATCCGGTTTTGTTTTCAAATCATCAAATAACTCGGCTGTCTTACACAATTCATTTATTTTCTGCTTTTGGCGAGATGTGACTTTGGGAAGCGGAAGAATGATGTTTTTCCAAATATCTTCTTCCCAAAGAAGATGTGTACCGGTTTCTATCAAAATAGTTTTTTTCTTCCTTTTATAAAAAATCGGTGGTTTTTCTTTTATCAGGATTTCTCCTTCGAATTTTG
This sequence comes from uncultured Candidatus Cloacimonadota bacterium, assembly GCA_964457455.1. Classification (GTDB taxonomy): domain Bacteria; phylum Cloacimonadota; class Cloacimonadia; order Cloacimonadales; family TCS61; genus JABMPU01. Next base: position 16,501 of record CAYWJN010000033.1, on the reverse strand, counting down.
AATTTAATCCGTGAATTGACTTAAGGAACAGGCTTTTTCCTGTATTATTATTTCCCAGAATTAAATGCTTTTCGCTGTTTTTGATTTCCAAATTACTAACTTCAAGTAATTCTGCATTGTCTATTTTTAATCTGAAATTATTAATGCTCAACATTCCCAAAAGCTCCTGGAAAATTAATCCTTCTTCTTATGAATCAGCTCTACAATTACCTTTTCCTGTTTTTTTATTTTGTTTGAGATAATTTTTCTTTGAATATTTAGGTCAACCTTTTTTGTGTTCATCAAAATTTCATCTATTCTGGAAATCGGATAAATCACAAATGCTGTTCCATCACTTTTCAGATGATACTTGATTGACTTGAAAACATCTTGCATCGTGCACATAATCTCAGTTCGAGATATTGCTCGCTCTTTATGCGGACTTATTTTACTGTTTTTCTTGGGATAATATGGCGGATTTGAAATAATCAGATCAAAATTGGCTGGATTGAATTTCTTTTTTCGTAAATCTCCCTGAACGAAATTCACTTTTACATTCGCATTATTTGAATTTTCATTCGCAAGTTTAACCAGATGCGATTGTATTTCTAAACCCGTTATTTCCCAATTGGAACGATAATGAGATAGCATAATCGAAATGATTCCATTTCCAGAGCCGAGTTCGAGAACTTTTAACTTCGGAATCTGCCATTGAATTTCGGAAAGAATGGCGTGTACAAGGAATTCCGTATCAGAAGAAATCGACTGACCTTGTTTGGACTGAAAAATCTTTTTCCCAAATGGAAGTTTTACAGCAATTTTATCCATCGCAATTTATTAGTTCTGAACTCCTATACGGATAAATCCGTTGTGAAGTCCAGTCTCATTCCCAATTAATATGAAGTATGTCCGAAACCGCTGCTTCCTCTGTCAGTTTCATCGAGTCCTTCAATTTCAATAAAATTCACGCTCTCGTGTTTGGCAATAACCATCTGGGCGATTCTGGTTTGCGGTTTAATAAAAAAATCCTTTTCTCCAAAATTAAAAAGAATAACTTTCACTTCACCGCGATAATCCGCATCAATTGTTCCGGGAGCATTCAAAATTCCAATCTGGTGTTTTGCGGCAAGTCCGCTTCTGGGACGAATTTGAGCTTCGTAACCGACAGGAAGGCTGATAGCAATACCGGTTGAAATCAATTTTACTTCACCGTTTTTCAGGATGATGTCTTCAGGATTTGAAGAATATAAATCATACCCAGCAGAATGTTCTGTCATCCTCATGGGAATTTTAGCATTTGCATCTACTTTTTTTAGCTGAACTTCGATCATCTTAAAATTTCCTTGTCAGCACAAAATCTGATAACATGCGTAAAAGTTCGGCTTTTTCTTTGTAAGGATTCAATAATTCTTTTGCTTCATTAAGAAGTTTTTCTGCCATTACTTTGGATTTTTCCAAACCATAAATTGAGGGAAATGTGGCTTTTTTAACTTTCTTATCTTTGCCAATACTTTTTCCCAACTGCTCGGAATCACCTTCTATATCAAGAATATCATCTACTATCTGAAAAACGAGACCCAGCTTTTGTCCAAATTTTTCCAATCTCCTCCGGTCTTCTTCCGGAGCATCTGCCAGATAACATCCAAAACGAATAGATAGATTTATCAATCGGGCAGTTTTGTTATGATGGATATATTTCAATGTTTCAGCACTGACCTTCTTGCCTTCACTTTCAATATCAACAATCTGGCCTGCAATGAGTCCTTTATGTCCGGCTTCTTCAGCTAATTCTTTCAAAATTTTCACTTTCAGTTTATTGTCCAATTCTGTTGAATTGATAGCTTCAAAAGCATAAACCAAAAGCGCATCACCAGCCAGAAGTGCAATATCAGAACCGAATACAACATGGCATGCTTTTTTCCCTCTTCTGAAATCATCATTATCAATTTCGGGAAGGTCATCATGAATTAGCGTATAGCAATGAAGCATCTCGATTGCACCTGCAGTGAGAAGAACCTTTTTAATATCATCTGAAAAGAGAAGATAAGTATTAATCAGAAGATAGGGACGGAATCTTTTGCCGCCGGCAAATAATGTATGACGGATGGCTTTATGAATTTGTTTGGGATATTCATCTTTTCTCGGAAGAAAGCGATCAATCTCAATATTCACTAATTCCCTTTTCTCTTTGATATCCTTTTTCAGAACCATTTTATTGGTGCTCATTTTCGCCTCTTTCTGTTGATTGAGATTTTTGAAGCTTCTTGGAAAGTACCTCGATCTTATTTTCAATCTGAGTTAATTTCTCATTACAACTTTGAACAAGACCGGAGCCCTCTTCAAAAAGATTAACAATCTTATCTAAATCTTCCACGCCTGTTTCCAATGTCTCCACAATCTCTTCCAATCTTTTCAGAGAATCTTCAAATCTGATATTTTTTTTCATGAATCACTCCATTTCAGACTTTTTTACATTTCCCGATAAGACCATAACATTTTTTTAGAGAGGAATCAAGAGAAAAATTATTTTTTTTAATTGTAATGAAATGAAACGTTTTAAACTAATTTTTAGATAAAACGATATCGTCTTCAAATTTATTTAAATAATAATACGGATTTCTATGTTTGTTATATCGAATTACTTCATAATGCAGATGAGGACCTGTGGAGCGGCCGGAATTGCCCATCTCAGCAATTATTTGACCTCTTATTACTTTTTGCCCTCTTTTAACATAAATTTTATGAAGATGAGCATAATTAGTTTGATAGCCGAATTTATGAGAAAGTGCCAGGTATTTGCCGAAATATTTCTTTCTTCCGATCTCTTTCACCACTCCATCGGAAGTAGCATAAATCGGAGTCCCGATCTTATTGGCAAAATCCAATCCGTAATGGAAACTCTTCTTTTTAGTTAGAGGATGAGTGCGCCAGCCGAAACTTTCTGTGATTCGTCCATATGACGGATAAATCGAAGGCGTATTCCTATAAAGAAGTTCTTTTAGTTTTACTTTATCATGAAGTTCGACATGTGATAAATAATCAAAGTCAACTTTGCTTTTAAGCTGGTTCAATTTGTTCAAAGTAAGATTATATTTCAAATTAAAAGCTGGTCCTAAAAATGAAAATGTTGTATCAATTTGAGGATAACCACCAATACCCATTTCTCGAATTTCTTCGCTGATAGATTTCAATTTCTTGTCTGAACGAATGCTGTCTTCCCATTCCTCCATGACTTTTATTTTCACTAAAACCGAATCAATTTCATTAGAAATCGCAGAAATTCTTTCTTGCAACTGCTTGTTTTCATTAATTATATTTTTGGCTGTGATGGTTTCGTTATGGCTTTTTATTATATAAAGAATTGAACCACAAAATAACAAACCGAGAACAAGAGCGGAAAACAAAAAATAAAGCCCCAGTTTTCGCGATATTTTAAATTCTAAATTCTTAGAATTTCCAACTGAAAAAAAATCTGAAAAATTTTTCACAAATTTTACCCTTAAGTTCCTCAGGTTATCCTTTTGTACAAAAGGAAAAAAACATTATTTAGTGTCAAGATTTTTAATTCATTTAGTCATCGAAAGTTACATTGGTTTTGCGTTTTAAATCAATAAATTTCTTGACCAGAAACTATCTTAACAGCTTTGGATTTAGAAAAATATTTTTTGATAATACTCTAAAAAGTTGGAGAGAATAAATGATAAAAAGCTTTGATGAACTACTCACAAAAGTTAAAGAAATGCCTCCAAAAAGAGTTGTGATCCCCGGAGCAGATACAAAAGCTTCTCTTTTTGCTGCTACTTTAGCAAAAATGGAGAACATCGCTGATTTTCTTCTCATTGGTGACGAAAACAAAATCCGTTCCTTATTGCAACAAGTTGAAAGTTCAATGCTCGATGCTTTTGAAATTCTACATGAACCGGATTTAGATAAAGCTGTTAAGCTGGCAGTAAAATCTATTCATCAGAAAAAAGCAGATATAATCTTGAAAGGTAAAACAGCCACTTCTCAGCTTTTGAGGGGAGTTTTGGATAAACAGGAAGGACTGCAAACAGGCAGCATTTTAAGCGATGTTTTCGTATTTGAAGGTAAAGAACGTCTAACTCTTATGAGCGATGGTGGAATAATTCTCTATCCCGGCATCAAAGAAAAAGTTTCCTTGATAAACAATGCTGTCGCGGTTGCTCATGCTCTTGGAAATCCCAATCCTAACGTTGCCATGCTTTGTGCTGTAGAAGTATCCAATCCTAAAATGCCTTCTACTATGGATGCTGTTATTCTGGCTCAGATGAACAAACGTGGACAGATTAAAGGTTGTTCAGTTGACGGACCCTTTGCTCTGGATAATGCGATTTCCGAGGAAGCAGCCAGAATTAAAGGCATTACATCACCCGTTGCAGGAAAGGCTGATATTCTTATTATGCCCAATATCGAAGCTGGAAATATCTTTGGAAAATCCCTGACTTACTATGCTGGATTTCAAACTGCACATGTTGTGATGGGTGCTAAAGCTCCGATTTTAATAACTTCTCGTGCTGATAATGCCTGGGCAAAATTGTATTCCATTGCTCTTGGAATTATGTGTGCATAATGGGTATTTATTGGATACTAATAAATATAAAAAATTATAACTCTTTATTTAAGCAGCCAGTTGTCTATTAAAAAAATGTTGCCAAAGATGAATATAAAATAAATTTTTGTATTTGGTTGAAATGACTTAAATTATTACTTAGGAAATAAATGAAACATAAAGAAGAAGTTATAGCCGACGCTAAAATAGTAATAGTCGCATTCATAGTTTTGGCTTTAGCTTTAACTGGCTACACTGTTATCACTTATGGTTTAGGTAAATTGAAAGTGAAAACAGACACTAAAGAATATGAAAAACAAAATTCCAAAAATAATTAAATCCTGGAAAATGAAAAAACTTTTTATAATCATTATTTTCTTCATTTCTCTTCATATTTACGGATTTGATTTCATTATCAATAATCACGATTTCCAAATTACATCTAAAGAGAATTTCACATCAATAGAAATTGAGAATAAATCATTTTTCCCCGATCTTCCGGGCGCACCCTCTATTCCGCTGAATTCTCATTTTCTTCAAATTCCGAATGGGAGAAAAATCAGCTCTGTGAGCATAATCCCTCAAAATATAAAAACTCAAATTCTGGAAAAAAAAATATTCCCGATTCAAAAACAATATCCCTTAAATTATGAAGGTGAAATTCTTTTTAGTGCACCTAAACCTGAATTTTATGATTCAGATAAATTTCCTGCAAATCTTGTTTACAACTTCGGTGCAGGACAGCTTGGGAATCATAAAATCGGTTATATTTCATTTTACAGTTTTGAATACTTTCCGGCAGAAGATAAAATTGAAATCCCTGAAAGCTTCATAATTGAAATTGAATTAGAAGATTCATCGCAATCTGAGACCTTCCCCGATAATTTCGCAGTTTCTAAAATTTTAGAATCTATGAAAATTAATCAAAAAACCAGCAGAGATTTCACAATAAAATATCTGCTTATTACTCCAGAAATCTTTCTCGATGAATATAACGATTTGTTGAATTGGCGAAAAATACAGGGTTTAGAAACTTTCGTGGAAACAGTGGAAAATATTGAAAATAATTTTACCGGAATCGATCTTCAGAAAAAAATAAGAAATTTCATTATTGAAATGTGTACTCAAAATGAAATCTCATTTGTCACCCTTGGCGCTGATATTGATTTAGTTCCGGATAGAAAAGTTTTTGCATTTGATTGCGGCATCGGACTTTTTACTGACGAGAATGATATTCCATCCGATATGTATTACTCTTGTTTAGATGGAAACTGGGATGCAAACGGAAATGAAATTTACGGTGAAGAGGACGATGAAACGGATTTTTTCCCGGAAGTTTTTGTGGGTAGAATTCCTGCGAATAGTGAAGATGAGGTGTCAAACTATATCCTCAGATTAATAGATTATGAATCCGGTATTCATCCGAATTATCATAAAGCTGCCGGCTTTTCCCAAGAACTTTGGCCCGGAGCGAATAGTCAAGTTTGCCAGCAGTATATTTATGAGAATTATTTCCCGGAATATTATGATATTTCTTTTATTTATGGTTCGGAAAACACTCAAGCAAACGCTTATGCCATCTTAAATAACAACCAGAATTTTATTCAACACACAGGTCATGCAGGAAAAAATTCTCTTTCCTTAGAAGACGGACGCATCAAAATATCAAATCTTGGCCTACTGAATAATGACTGGGGCGGCATGCTTTATTCGATCGGCTGCTTTTCTGCAGCTTTCGATTATGAAACCATCGGTGAATTGCTGGTCGTTTCTATCGATAAAGGTCTTCTGGGATATGTCGGAAATTCCCGTTATGGTTGGGGAGCACCTTCATCACCCGGATTCGGGTTTTCAGAATTCTATCAAAAAGAGTTTTTCAAAACTGTTTTCTGGGAAAATAAGACCACTTTATCCGAAATTAACGCTCTTCAAAAAATCCCTTTCATCCCATATTTTGGCGGCACTTCGATTTACAAATGGGTTGCTTATGAACTGAATTCTTTTGGAGATTCATATCTTAATTTCTTCATCCAAAATCCTGAGGAATTCGATTTTTCTATTTCTGCTTTAGATTCAATTTATATAAACGTTTCAAACGATGGAATTCCTCTCGAAAACGTGGTCATTACAAAAGCTGAAGAACAAGCTCGAACTGATGTAAATGGAAATGCCTGCTTGTTTAATAATGGATTATACGAAACAATTTATCTGTATAAATATGGTTATAAAATCCAAAGTTTCCAAAGTTCTCAAATCATTAATTATCCGTATATTGGAAATATTTCCGGTAACGAGGAAGTTTATTATCTGCAAAATGAAAATCTAACGATTAATTCAACTTTCTTCAATCCGACTTTTATGTTTTATGATTTTTGTGTGGAATATGAATGGAATGAAAATGAAATTAACATCGTGACCTATGAAAATCCTAATCACATCATTGATTTTTCTTGTGCTGAACTTTCCCCGATTGATATTCATATAAAATCTGTTGATGAATCCTTTCAGATGGAAAATGAAAAAGAAATTTATATCTGGGAAAAGATATATGACAATGCAACCGACACTTTGCTCGCACAAGCTGGATTTGTGATAAAGATAAAATCACCTGAACTGACCTTAAATTCTCTGGATTATGAGACATACAACATAATTCCCGGAGCTGAAATTCCCATAACTTTCGAAATCGAAAACACAGGTTATGTGGATGCTGCAGGTCTTACTTGCAATTTTAGTTCAGAATCGGATTTTATCTATTTTGCAGATTCCACTTATTCGCTGTATTTACTGATGATGCCAGGTCAAACCGAAGAACTTGGAAACATTATCTATATTTCCGAGGATGCACCGGAAGATTTCCTGGTAGAATTCAATATGGAGCTGATTACTTCCAATTCGGGACAGAATTATGTTTTTCCAAAAATTGTTTTAATTTCTTCCGGTAATATTGGTTTTTTTGAAAATTTTGAGAATGGTCTGAATTGGAATTGTTCTACCGAATGGCAAACAGTTGATACATATTCATATAGCGGAGATTATTCGCTTTCCTGTAGACCGCAAAATATCGGGTTTTATACAGCCGAATCTCCGGATTTCGTTTATCTGCCGGATACTGAACTTTCATTCTGGTATAAATATAAGATGCCGATGTATGGCTGTGATGGTATTTATTTCATAATGAATTACGAGGGAAACTCTGATACTTTGCTGTTTATCGGTGCTGGTGGAGCACTTCCTTCTAGGGAACCAAATTTATACATTGAGAACGATTGGGTAAAATATAACTTGAATCTTGATGACATTCTCATAAATTCTGTTGAATTGGGAGCGATCTTCACAATCGATTTGATATTCAAATATGAAGAAGAAATACCTGGTTTCAATCAATATGGAACAATGCCAAATATTGGAGTATTTCTGGATGACTTTAATATAAAAACCATTATGCCTTTTCTCCCATCAGAAGATGAATTCAATCCTGCAGATGTTGGTATGAAATTTTTTCCAAATCCTGTTAATCCAAATTCTAATTTAAATATCTCATTCAATATTTCCAAACTCTCGCAAGTTTCAGTAAAAGTTTTCAATATTAAAGGACAATTAGTTAAAGATATTTCCAAGAATACTTTTGGAAAAGGAATTTACAATATGGTTTGGAACGGTAAAAATAACCAGAACGAACAGGTAGCATGCGGAATCTATTTTATAAAAATTGAGATTAATAACAGGATCATTTCCAGGAAGATTTTATTAATGAAATAAGGACTTATTATGGATAAAAATTTGTTAATCAAAATGGCAAAGGAAGCATCACAAAATGCTTATGCTCCCTTTTCCGGATTCAAAGTCGGTTCAGCGCTTCTCACAAAATTCGGTAAAGTTTTTACTGGTTGTAACGTAGAAAATTCCTCATATGGATTATCAAACTGTGCAGAGAGAACTGCTGTTTTTAAGGCTGTTTCCGAAGGAGAAACAGAATTTTCTGAAATTGTTATTTATGCTGATTCTGATAAGATTTTTTCTCCTTGCGGTGCGTGCAGGCAAGTTTTATCTGAATTTAGTTCTGACCTGAAAATAACAATAATTTCAAATAAAGAAAAAATTGAAACAACAATAAACGAATTACTACCTCTTAAATTTACTTTACACAAAAATTAAAAAGAAATATTTGCATCAACTACAAAATAAATCAGCTTTTAAGCAAAAATATTAAGCGGAGAAAAATAATGGATTATGATGTTGCTATCATTGGGGGAGGACCGGCAGGATTGAGTGCTGCAATATATGCAGCTCGCGGAGGATTGAAAACAGTTGTCTTTGAAAAAGGTTTAATCGGAGGACAGATCGTATTAACTGCGGACCTGGAAAACTACCCAGGATTTGAAGAAAATATGAGCGGTTTCGACCTGATAGACAAAATGAAAAAACAAGCTGATAAATTTAATGCTCATTTCATAGTAGAAAATGTAACTGCTGTTGGTTTGGAAGGATTTTGTAAAATCGTTGAAACCGGCAATAATACATACAAGGCGAAATCTATAATAATTGCCACTGGAACTCATCCCAGAAAATTGGCTGTCCCGGGTGAAGAAAGACTTACCGGTCGCGGAGTTTCCTATTGTGCAACCTGCGATGGTGCTCTTTACAGAGATAAAATCGTAGCTATGGTTGGAGGTGGTGATTCGGCAATTGAAGAAGCATTATTCCTGACCAGGTTTACCAAAAAAGTTTATATCATTCACCGTAGAGATGAATTGAGAGCAGTAAAAATCGTTCAGGAAAGGGCTTTTAATAATCCTAAAATTGAAATTATCTGGGACTCTATCGTGCGGGAAATCCACGGTGAAAAATTTGTTGAAAGCCTGCTTTTATACAACAAAAAAACAAAAGAAACAACCTTTCTAAATGTAGATGGTGTTTTCATTTATGTTGGTATCATTCCCAATAATGACCTCGTTGAATCACGGGTAGATTTGGACCCGCAGGGTTTCATCAAAACCGATATGACTATGCACACCAAGATTCCCGGTATTTATGCGGCTGGCGATATTGTTCATAAAGTATTGCGGCAGGTTGTTACAGCGGCTTCCGATGGAGCAACAGCAGCTTTTTCCGCAGAAAAATGGATTGCAGAAAATAAAGAGAATTTTTAAGCGAAAATTATCTCACAAGCAGCAAAACGTTAGCTCTGAATCCCAATACGGATAAATCCATTATGAAGTCCAGTTCTCTGTTATCAATGCAACTTAATTCAATAAAATACGGAAAATATAAAAAATTAATTGATCTCAAATTCTTTAATTTTTTTTCCCTCCGAATATAATATTTTCGGGTTTTCCGGAGAACCGTTTTTCTTAATTTTATCGCTATCGTTATCTTCTATCAATCTCCAGATCTCCCAGGATTCACCTTCACCATCAATGCAAAAAGTGACTTTTTTGTTAACAAAATCATCGATTATAAACTGAATCGAACTGAGTGCCTCAGCTTTAGTAACAGGCACGCAGAATTTTTTTCGTTCATAAACATACTTCTCTTTCACCATTATATCTCCACCTTTTTTTTATTTATTCAAAAATACTTCTTTCATTTAAATATTTCAAAATTAATCCAACCGCTAAAATAGTAAATAATAGATTAGAACCGCCGTAACTGATGAACGGTAAGGGAATTCCTGTTGTAGGAATAATTCCGATGTTCATTCCAATATTTACAACAACCTGAAAAGATAAACAAGCTAAAATTCCAACCGCCGCATAATACATCTCTTTTCTTTTCAATTTATTCAGATTTTTTGCAATTTTCATCAGGAACAAGAAAAAAAATAATAACAGAATTACGCAACCAAAAAAACCAAATTCTTCACCGATTACAGAAAAAATAAAATCTGTGTGATGTTCCGGTAGAAAATGCAGGTTTTTTTGTGTTCCCAAAAGAAATCCTTTTCCAAAAAATCCGCCTGAACCAATAGCAATTTTCGATTGAATTATTTGATAACCTGCCCCAGATGGATCCCGCATAGGATCGATGAATGATAATATACGATTTTGTTGATATCCCTTAAGATTATTCCAGAAAATCGGTGTGATAAAAAAGATGAATGAATTTATCACACCTGTAAAACCAATGACAACATAAGAAAGTTTATTCCTGAAAAGCAGATAAAGCAGCAGCACCAGATAAACAAAATAAAGTACTATGGAGAACGATGTAATTATGCTCAAAATCGGGCTGATAATAAGCAGCAAATAAAATTTCGGCAAATTAGAAGAAGCTAAAATTGCAAATAAAATTACTCCGAATATCAAAGCTGTTCCAAGATCCGGTTCAAATAATATTAAAATTACAGGTAGCATTAAAATTATAAAAGAACGAATCAACATCTGCCACTCAGATATATATGGCTTGGAAATCAATTTTGCAATCAAAAGAATTGTAATCAGCTTTGCCATTTCAGAGACCTGAAAACTGATTGGACCAAACAATAGCCAGCGGTGAGCTCCTTTAACCTGCGGCATGAAAAAAACCGCTATCAACAACAATATGCTTACCACATAAAGAGGAATGATCATAAAATCAATAACAGAATAAGGAACTTTCATCAGAACAACAAAAGCAACCAAAGAAATTATTATCCAGATTATTTGCTTTTTATAAAAATCTTCTGTTTGGAGTTCGTCGCCAATTTTTGTTGTAGAGGCTGAATAAATCGCAATTACACCACAAACCAGAAGACAAATTAACAGAGCAAAAACAAACCAATCAAATTTTCTTAATTTTTTTAACATTTCTATTCTTCTAAGGAATTTTTTATTTTATCATAGAAATCAACTATTTTTGCAGCTACAGGTGCAGCCACTCCGCCACCGGAACCGCCATTCTCAAAAAAAACCACAAAAGCAATCTCGGGTTCTTCCCTCCTGGCATAACCTGCAAACCAGGCATGAGTTTCTTCGCCCATATGATTTTCTGCAGAACCCGTCTTGCCATACACTGTCACGCCCTCGACTCCAGCTGCTGTTCCGGTTCCGTAACTTTCATTCACTGTTTTGTAAAGCGCTGTTTGGATGAGATTTAAATTATATTCCGAAACAGGTATATTTTTTTTTTCAACAGAAATCGTATTCGTTTTACCTTTTTCTATGGTTTTTTTCACAAGATGCGGTTGAATCCATTTACCTTCATTTGCAATGGCTGCAAAGTATGAACAAACCTGCAAAGGTGTAACTAATAATTCTCCCTGACCAATCGAAATATTTACTTTAGGTCCAACTATTCCCACAAATTTCCCATAATTTTCAAAATACCATTTCCTGGTTGGGAAAAACCCGCTTCTTTCTCCAGGCAGATCGATACCGGTCTTGATAGTCAACATACTTTGTTTTGTAAAATCCTCTATTGATTCCAATGATAACTGCATGGAAAGGTCATAAAAAAAGACATCGCAGGAATATTTAATAGCATCGAGCAAACTCAATGCTCCGTGTCCTTTTTCCCACCAACACTTAAAATATCTCTCTCCAATTTGCATTCCGCCTTCACATTCAGAAAGTATTGTGTGCTCATCGATCACCTCTTTTTCCAAACCCAAAGAAGCAATAACCAGTTTATAAACAGAAGCCGGAGGATAAGTTCCATGAATAATTCTATCTAACATCGGTTTGGCAGGATCATTGATGATTTTATCCCAATCTTTTTCTATAAGACTTTTCAGAAAAATATTCTGATCAAAATCCGGTTTGCTCACATAAGCAAGAATACCGCCAGTCTTTACATCAATTACGACTACAGCTCCATTTATTTTAGATGGAAAAATCGAACTGATGTAATCCTGAAGGTCATTATCGATACTCAAAATCAGATTTAATCCATTTTGCGGTGAGAGTTCTAAATTGTGCTTGAAAAATTCCAGGTTTTTACCGGTCGCATCAACCTGAATGATCTCAAAACCTTTTCTACCGATTAATTGTTCTTCGTAGAATTTTTCTAATCCTGTTTTCCCAATCACACTATTTATTGAATATCCCTTATCCTTTAAGTTTTCATATTCCTGTTCATTGATTTTACTGACGTAGCCTGTGAAATGATTTCTATATTTATAATCACGAATACTTTCATTTTTAAATAAAAGTGACGGGAAATAGTTTAATTGCTCGGAAATTTCAATAAACTTTTTATACTCAATATTTTGCAGAAGAAGAATATCCTGATATAATCTGAAACGGTTTCTGTAAATTATCTCTTTAACTTCTGAAAATCCAATATCAAAATTATTGCTGATGAATTCAGCAACTTTGTCCTTATCTATTATCTTTCCTAATGAGATATAAAGATTAAAAGAGGATTTATTGGCTACGATTGAACGATATTTACAGTCATAAATCTCACCTCGAACAGGCAAAATCGTCTTGATGCGGACGTAATTATTCTCGGAGATGAGTTTATATTCCGAGCTGTTAATTATCTGTAAATTAAATAGAGAAATAGTTAATAACAAGAAAAATAAAATTATAAGATGATTCAGAAAATGCAGTTTTTTTTTATACATCTAAATATAATCTTATTTTATCGATAAACAGAAAAATATACAAAACGAAAAACGTAACAATCATATTATAAAAAATTGAGAACAAATTTGGAGAGAACAATTTTATATTAATTTCAGGAGCAAACAGATAGTTCAAGAAAAAAAACAGGTAATAGATAAAACAAATTGCGAAAATACAAATCAGTACAACAGTTAATTTTTCTTTGTTGATACTTTTGTGATTCCGATTTACAAGTAATGAAATAATTATAAAGGTAAAAGCACTCAATCCTAAGGTTAACGGATACATCAAGTCAAAAGCTAAGCCGAAAAAAAATGCAAAAGCAAGAGCAATTTTATATTTCAGATTCATGCTTATAAATATGATATAAGCAATGAGAAAATTGGGAATAATCCTTAAAATTTCAAATTTTGGTGCTAAGAAAATTTGAAAAAATAAAGTGAATATTCCAAACAGAATAAATTTAACTATTCTCATCTTTTTTTCTCATTTAACTCTCTTACAATAATTTCTTTCATCATCTATCATAATGACTCTGTGTTAATCTGTAATATCCGTGTCATCCGTGTTCCATTTTTTTTCGCGAATCAAACAGATCGGACAAAGCTCATCTCCCTGACCTTGCGGATTATCTTTCATTACCTTTTCCATGAAAATTTTATCTATTCCATCGCTTCCACCGATCATCCAGCAACCGCCAATATCATTGATATCCATTATAGCTGTTTCATATCCGACAGCATTTTTTATTCGTTGAGCTTCTTTCTGAGGATTCTTCGGTCCTTTAATAACACAGCTTTCATAAGGCGGAATCGGAGAAGTTGTAGCAGCATCGATCAAAGCAGCTTGTTTTCCAGCGATTCTATAAAAATCTCCTTTTCTTCCCAGAAGTTTTCCCATTGTTCCGATAAAAGCTGCAAATAAAATCCGCACACTTCCCACCTCATCGACTGCACATTGCATGCTTGTAGGTGAACGAAGTCCAATACCATAACTTACATTGCTCACAAACCGCCAGAGAATTTTTGCTACAATTCCTACCTTTATTTCTTCCACAGGAATTGCTCTTCCCTGTGTGATGGCAAGCGGACTTTCACTGATCGAGATGATATCGTCTTTCTGGATTTTCCCTTTTGTATATTTTTTCACAATTTCCAGAATATCGTCCTTCTCAGAAAGGATTTTGGTTTTGATCGGAATCCTTGAATATTCTTTATTATCAATCATTAAGATTGAGTTCTGATTCATATTTTTTATCCTTCTCATAAAATAAGACAATTACACGATCCAAACTGGAAGTATCTGCAAAAGGGTGAATTGATGCATTCATATGTGTTTTATCCTGAGATTCATAAAGGCTGTTCACGACTCCAACCGGGAAACCTTCCGGAAAAATATTGGAAATATTGGAGGTAACTATAGTATCGCCCAAAGTTATTTCAGAACCCAATTTTATGAACGACATAATAGTGTTTCCATAAATATTTGATTCCAATAATCCGAGAAGTTTATTCCGTTTTGTAATTACGCTCAGCTTAAATGCTGAATGGTTAAACGGTAGAACTACGGAATAATTTTGCGAAACACTGACAATTTTTCCTACAATTCCCCTGTTGGATATCACTGGATAATTAACTTTTATCCTATCTTTTCTTCCCTTATCAATTATGAAATTTCTTTCCCGAAAGTTTCCGCTATGAGCGATAATATCAACCAAAATGAAGTCATAATGAGCAACTTCAAATTCCATATCTAAATTTTTAAACTGCTCTAATTTTCTTTCCAGCTTGTTGACTGATAAGGTTTTATCGGCTAATTGGCTTATTAAATATTTATTTTCTTCAGTAATACCAAAAATTTCTTCAATCCTGGTTACAGAGGAAATGAATGGATAATATAGGGTTCTGCTTAATAAATTTGCTTTTGCCAGTTTTTGCTCAACATTCCCGGAAAATAAAAGTATGGAAAGAAAAATATAAATCAAAAGAGGAACATTTTTTCTCACGATCAACTTTCAATTTTCTTAATTAAAACTTCTTTGTATTCTTCCAGATTGTCCAGGATCATACCGCTTCCTTTCACAACACAAGTTAAAGACTCCGGTATCAGATGAACAGGCAAATCCACAGCTTCCTGAATTTTTTTGTCAAGACCATTAAGCATAGCTCCGCCACCGGTTAAGATAATTCCTCTTTCAGCAATATCTGCGGCAAGTTCAGGAGCAGTTTTCTCAAAAAGCCTTTTCACAGCATCAATCATAGAGGTAACAGTTTCGGAAAGAGCTTCCCTGATCTCCTCGGAACCCACTTCCACAGTAATGGGAAATCCGGTAATTATATCCCTTCCTCTCACTTCCATAACAACTTCTTTCTCCATTGGAAAAGCAGAGCCGATTTCTTTTTTTACCTTTTCTGCTGTTTGAACACCCACAAAAATATTATTTTTCTTCCTGAGAAAACTTATAATGTTCTGGTCCATCTTATCCCCGCCAATACGAACGGAACTGTGAACCACAATATGCGATAAAGAAATAATGGCAATTTCAGTGGTTCCTCCTCCGATATCCATCACCAAGTTTCCCTGCGGCTTATGAATAGGAAGATCGGAACCAATTGCAGCAGCTACCGGTTCGGAAACCAGGTAAACTTCACGGGCTCCTGCATGTAATGCACTATCACGCACAGCTCGTTTTTCTACTTCTGTGATACCTGAAGGAACGCAAACTATTACTCTCGGTTTGATGAGAAAGCGCTTTTTCTGAGCACGTAAAATCAGGTTTCTCAACATCAGTTCAGTTACCTGGAAATCTGCAATAACACCATCTTTCATAGGTTTTATCACTTTTACTTCATCGGGATTCTTTCCCAGCATTTCCTTAGCTCCAGTTCCGATTGAAATAATTTTCCTATTATTGCTGGAAATCGCAACTACAGAAGGTTCATCTATTACGATGCCAATTCCTTTTCTATAAACCAGTGTATTGGCAGTTCCCAGATCTATGGCAATATCATTGGAAAATAAACCCGAGATATTTTTCCAAAACATATATCCTCCAGTAAGTTTGTGACATTGAGTTGATGGACTAATTAAAAAAAGCTTTCATCTGTCAAGGGTTAATTTCTCCTTTTTACACAATAGCCTAAACTGTATACTCATCGTTCCTAAAGCCATCTTGGAGCAGTATACAATAACGATTTCCCAAATAGCAGTTAGAATTATAGTTGGTATTCATGAATTATCTACTTTCATGTTTAATCAAGCAATAAAAAGAAGACAACCTTTTACACATCAGAATGCATTTTTCGGTTCTCGAGTTTCTCATTCTTCGATATTTGTACATCTCCGATTATTTCCACGTTCTTACCAAAAAATACATCAGCAGATATTTTCAGTTTCCTGCAAT
>CAYWJN010000032.1:0-24364 GCA_964457455.1 uncultured Candidatus Cloacimonadota bacterium | reverse complement strand
ATTTTTTGAGATGCTATTCTGCTTCCATCAGCAAAGATAGCTCCAACTCCTTCTTTTTTCACCATCATTTTTAGAAATTCCTGTTGAGCTTTGGCATTTCCCCATTTCAATTCCAGACCGCTCCAATCATCGATCAATCCTTTCTCAAAACATTCCATTGCAAATGAACAGGTCACTCCGGCACTGATCGTATCTAATCCAAGATCGTTGCAAATTTCGTTGGAGATTGTTACTTCTTTGATATCGGATATTTCACAGCCAGAGCCGAGGAAAGCTGTGGTTTCATATTCGGGTCCTTCTATTTCGTGCCCATCCCATCTTGCCCATTTTGAACATCGAATCGCACAATTGAAGCAGCTTGTATCTTCCCAATTCAGTTCTTTTCTGGCAGTTTCGGAAGTGATCCCTTCAAATTCTTCATAAATACATTTCTGGAAATTTTTAGTGGGAAGGAACTCATTCTCCTGTCCGCTGCGAACACATTTCATCGTCCCTTTAACCCGCCGGAATTTAACTCCGTCATTATTTAAAATATCTTTTGTAAACTGTAGATTGATCTTTTTAAATTTTTCTTCATCAAAATATTTTATTTCAGTGTTTCCATCCACCACTACAGCTTTCAGATTTTTAGAACCCATCACCGCACCGAGTCCACCTCTTCCAAACTGGCGATGTTTATCGATTCCGATGCAAGCCATCTTTGACAAATTCTCTCCTGCAGTACCAATTGCAGCAACTCTTGGATTTGTTCCCGGATGAGATTTTAGTAATTTATCATTTGTTTGGAAAATTCCTTTTCCCCATAAATTCGATGCATTCAGAATTTCGATTTTTTCATCAGTCAAGTAAATATAAACTGGTTTGGCAGACTTTCCGGTTATGATCAGATAATCGTAACCTGCTCGCTTTAAAACCGGTCCAAAATTCCCTCCGCAATGACAGTCGTGTATCGAACCTGTGAGAGGGGAACGGCTGACCAGGGTCGTTCTGGCGCTTGTTTGAATTTTTGTCCCGGTGAAAGGACCATTAACAAAGACCAATGGATTTTCTGCTCCAAATGGTTCGGGGTTTGGTGCGATTTTCTCAAGTAATGCAAAGCCGAGACCCTTTCCACCAATGTAATCCTGAAGAAGGCTTTTATCTGTTTGCTCTATTCTATGAGTTCCATCAGTCAAATTTATGTATATACATTTTCCTGTATAAGACATTTATTTCCTCCATAAATTTTATAAACCTTGCGAATGGTCGAAGACCTTCGCAATGGTTGATTTTGTTTAAAACCGTTCCGAAGGTTTCCAACCGTTCGGAAGGTCTTTTAATACAACTCTATTTACTTCTATGAATACTTAAGATATCGGTCAGAATAGAAAATCCTGTTTCGATTCTTCCAGCTCCGGGACCAACAATTGTCACATCACCAAGCAGATCGGTAGAGAACGTTAAAGCATTCGTTGCACCCATCACTCCTGCAAGCGGATGAGAAAGATCGACCATTTCGGGAGCTACAGAACCTGTAACTTTTCCATCTTTATTCTCAACCGTTCCGATAAGCTTCCAGCGTGCATTTTGTTCTTTTGCTTTTATAATATCATCAGAAGTAATTTTGGTAATGCCTTCGCAGGAAACATCAGATATTTCCAGAGATGCTCCCATAACGATATTTGCCAGGATAGTTACTTTTCCACGAGCATCATAACCTTCCACATCTCCGGTTGGGTCTGCTTCTGCGTATCCAAGTTCTTGAGCTACTTTCAGAACTTCATCGTAGTCCATTCCCTTTTCCATTTCGGAAAGCATATAATTTGTAGTTCCATTCAGAATCCCACAAATTTTGGAAATTTCACAACCAGCAAGCGGTCCATCTGTTAAGTTGATTACAGGAGTTCCAGCACACACAGTCCCTTCGATCAAAAACTGTACTCCATTTTTATCAGCGAGTTTTTTCATTTCGGGATACTTAAGAGCTGCCGGTCCTTTATTGCTTGTCACAACGTGTTTTCCAGATTCGAGGGCAGCTTTACAATGTTCGATTGCAGGACCTCCTGTATCCAAATCTGTAAAAGTAAGCTCACAAAGAACATCAGCATTACATTCTTTTATAAGTTTGATATTATCCCAATCAACTACATCTTTGGTAAATTTCTTTTTTGACTTTGCTTCTTCCAGCATAAAAGGAATATCCAATCCATCAGAATTATAAACATTACCATTCACGAAATCTGCAACTGCTACAATTTTGAAATCAAAATTGTATTTTTTCTTTAAATAGTCTTTTTTCTTCAACAGGATTTCACAAATTCCCTGTCCTACTGTTCCAAAACCTAAAAGTGCTAAATTCATTTTTTTTATTCTCCTTTTTTTGCTCACGGATTTTCATGGATTAAAACGGATAAAAGAATTACTTTCATAATTCAATAAATCACTTTTTCCTTTTTAATTTCCAATCCGTGTTTATCTGTGAGCTAATTTTTCACCTTTGTACCTTTGTGACTTTGTGGTTAATTTCATAACTTGCTTTTAATACACTCGGAAAGACGTTTCACAGCTTCTGCAAGTTGTTCTTTGGAAGCAAATGAAAAATTTATCCTCATATGATTTTTAGCAGGATTTTCACCATAAAAAGTACTCCCCGGAACAAAGGCAACCTTAAATTTCATTGCTTCATAAAATAATTCGTAAGTGTCAATATGTTCGGGAAGTGTTACCCAGAGGAAGAGTCCTCCTTCCGGTTTAGTCCAGGAAACTCCCATCTCAGCAGGAAAATACTTTTCCATTGTTTGAAGGAAAACTTTGAGTTTTTCACGATAATAATTCCTGCATTTTTCCAGATGAGGTTCGTAGTTCATTTCTGTTAAAAAGGCAGTGCACATATCCTGATTATATTTCGGAGTATTAAGCACATTTCCTTCTTTGATATTTGTCATTCTTGCGATCACATCTTTAGGACCAATATTAAATCCAACACGAATTCCGGGACAGAACAACTTGGAGAAAGTGTATAATCCGATTACATTTCCTCCTCCCCGCTTTTGATCGAGCTCGAAAATCGAAGGAATAGTTTCTCCATAGTAACGTAAATCACGATAGGGACTGTCTTCTATAATCGGAATATCATATTCATAACTTAGATCCAGAAGTGCTTCTCTTTTTTCCAGGCTCATAGTTATTCCCGATGGATTTTGGAAATCCGGAACAACATAAATAAACTTTGGTTTTTTATCCTGTTTTTGCAGCTCTTTTATTTTTTTCAAATATGAAGCAACATCAGGTCCATCCTCTTCAATATCGAAACCGATAAATACAGGTCTCTGAAGCTGAAAAGCTACGATTGCTCCAGCAAAAGTGGGACGATCTACAAAAACAATATCACCGGGATTCAGAAAGAGTCTGCCTGTAATATCCAATCCGTGCTGACCGGATGATGTGATAATAATATTATCCTCTGAAATCCGGATGTTATCTCTTTCTAAAAATTTGATAACAGCTTCAATCAGGTCGCTTTCACCTTTGATGTTCGTGTACTGCATAATAGTTTCAATATTTTCTTGCAGACGATTTTGGGAAGCTGCTCGCATTCCATCTTTCAGAAACATTTCCGGTGAAGGTAATCCTCCTGCTAAAGAAATGATTTCAGGATCGCTTAAAAGGGCAAAAAGTTTTCCGATCGAATATCCACCGTATTCTTTCAAATTATCGGAAAATTGTGAATTCCAATCTTTTTTCATAAGCAAAACCTCATCATTCAACCATTCGGAAGGTTTTGTTAATACGAACTCCCTCCAAATAAAACCTTAATTCCTTTTTTCATCATGTCTCTACCATCTTTGGAAGCTTGTAAGGATTTATAGAAAATAACATCACCAATTTTTTCAGCATTGGCATTCCTGTCTTCATCAGAAAGGAAATAAGCTTCCATCGTATCCATTTCACGAGCTGTTCCATCGCTTTCATATTTGTATGTCATATCAGTTCCACTTTCCAGAACTTTAAGCATATCCTCTGTCCAATTGAAATCAGCAATGCCAAGATCCGGGTTAATATAAATATGAGCAGCCAGGCTTACACCTTTAATTCCACTTTCTTTCAGCTCTTTTGCACATTGAACGAATGTTTCAGCAGTTGCTCCGTTGCCGATATTTATCTCATACAATGGAGAAGTAAAATCATCACGAAGGTATTCTTTCATAATGTTAAGTAACATCCGGAATTGCATCAGGTTTTGAGTAGACAGCAACATAGATATTTTGATATTAAGATTTGGAATATCACGACCAAAATAGCATATTGCCACAATCGTACTCCAACTTGGATTCAGGAAGAAATCTCCACCTGTTGCCAGAGCAGTTCTGGTAATACCATCCAAATAAATTAGATGATTATCATTAGATACTTCAATACCACCGAAATTTCCGAAAAAAGTACCTTGATTTTTCAGGATTAAATTAGATAATTCGTTTCCAGCATCTGCTCGTACGAATTTTTTACCGGTTAGCTTTTCAAGTTCTACAAATCTTTTTTCCGGTTGAGGAATTCCGATTAGATTCGTACTGCAAAATTTAGAGCCTTTCATGATATTCTCAGCCATTGTGAGAGTTGCCATCAGATCACCGCTATAAACATAATGATCTGTAAGAGCTACAACGGAGATGAATTCTGACGGAACAAAGCAATGTTCAGCAGTATCTGCACTTTCGGCAATTCTTTTCATGGCATGATGAGTAACCGGTGCTCCCTGCCAACCTGAAACTTGAGAAGTAGCAATACCAAAATTGTCATTATAAGAAATGTTGTTTTCTTTTTCGTAATCTCCGGCTTTAGCAAATTTTTTCACTAATTGTTCAGCATCCTCGATCATCTTGCCATAACCTTTCTCAGCCAGGATTTTTTTTCGGGTTTCAAAAACTCTCATTTCCTTTATTGTGCTAACAATATGATTTGCTCCACCATGAAATTCCTTCAACTTATCAATCGCCTTCATATCAGCATCTGATAATAATTTGAAATGCATAATTCCTCCCTTTTTATTGATTTAAATTTAATTTATTAAGGTTAAACTTTCAATTTATTTTCACGTTTTTTGTCAATCGTAATTTTCCTGATAAAAACTTGCCATCCGATAGCTGCAGGATTGCAAGTTTTAAAAGATTCATTTATCCAACGGGTCAACTATCCTTCCAATAAAAAGAATACTTCCGGTTTCATTATCACGAATCAAAAAGATGAAGGGATGATCCGCTTTGAATATTGGAATGGGCTGTTCTGGAAAACCTTCAGCCATTATTACTATTGTTGCTGCAGCTGCTTCAGTTCCCTGCTCGTCAACTTTTACGTATGCTTTATGAATTATTTTATGAATAAAGAGTCTTTTGTTTCCGGTTATACCAGAAAAATCTGCGACATTTAGAATGAAAGCATCCTTCATTCCCATTGTTTTCAATTTTGCATCTAATTCAAATCTTTTGGTGAATTCAAATTTTGGTACATATACTTCAATCTCTTTATGAGGAGCAAACTGATTTGAATAAGTATATATAATATAATCAAGATATTTTTCAAGTCTGGATAGACCATCAATTTCGTTCGGAAGTAAGATAAGCATAGAAAGTTCTTTTCCTGTATATGGTAATTCCAGAATTTGATAATCTTCGTTTTTTGAATACTTAAAACTACCTTTCTGATACATCATTGGAACCATTATTTTTTTATTTTTGTTTTTCCAGAAAGGTAATTCCTTTGTTAATTCTTTATCAAATTTGTGTTCCCAATCTCCTTTGAAATAAATTGCGTTTGTTAATATAAGACGTGTTAAAGGATGTAAATCCTCTTTTTTTAATATCTTTTTAATTTTATTTTTTGTATTTTCTTCCACCCAATCATTGATCTCCAGCACTGCCTTATCTGGTGAATTTTCAAAATCAACAGTAAAAAGTTTCGCATTATAGTATTTTGTATTCATATTTAGAAAACTATCCAATATATTATAATTCTTTTGTATCCAAAGAGCATTGGCAATATTCAATTCAATATTTCCAATATTTTGAATTTGTGCGAAATGTGATGAAAGTTTGGAAAATGCCGGATGTAATTCATTTTGTGATAAATTAAAATGAAGTACTTCAGACATTTCTTTTTCCGTATTTCCTCTTGCTCCGGCATAAGTCATTGCTAAAGCAGTGGTAATGCTGTAAGGAGAGAAAAATACGTTTCCATCTTCTTCTGCTAATTGTTCATAAAGCTCAAAGGCAAAAGCATTATTATCCTCAATAAATTTTTTATTAGGATTTTCTGCTGATAAATATGATATGGTAATTATGAAAATCAGAATTATTATTACGTTTTGCTTTTTAGACATTATTGACTCCTTTTCAATTCTAATCTATCTTAATAAAATCAATTTACCTGATTCGCTTGTATTTTTAGTTTGAAGTCTGTATAAATAAACTCCACTAACAACCGAAGTTCCATTGTTATCAGTTCCATCCCAAGATATGGAATAGCTGACTCCGTCGGCTATTGTGGAAAGAGACTTTCCACACTCCAAAATTTTTATCTTCTGCCCTTTGATATTATATATTTCGAGATTCACAAAAGGAAGTGTTTGTGCTGTAGAAAATGAGATTGTTGTACTCGAATAAAATGGATTTGGATATGATGAGACAATAGAAAACTGCTGCTGGAAAATCTGCTCTGCACCTACATTCAAAGTAAAAAGCTCTTGAACATCAAATACAGTTGGTTCCAATTGATAAGCAGGAATTCCAGTTTGAGCGGTTGACCATTTGAGTAAATTCAGAGTTGGAGCAAATTCTATTGTATGAAGATTATGAGAGACACCAGCTGCTCCACCCAGAAGATTCCAGCTTCTTTCTACGTTCATCAGCGAATTTGCATTCAAAGAATCGGAAATATTGGCATAACGATTACAATATACAGGTGAATATAGTTTGCGGAAATGATTGGTAGCAGCCAAATGTTCTTCTGGAATAATTGTATTATCCGAATCATCCCGGATTTCAACTCCGTTTTCATTATTACATTCCACCACAATTCCAAAAGATTCATCAATGCTGTGAACAATGGAACCACTCAACTGATATTTATCTGAAATTGCACTGGCAATATCATAAGGATCGATCTGAGAATCTCCATTATAATCATTGGCTTCGATGCCATTTCTGATAGTGAAGAATATTGGATGAAGCAATTCCTGGTTCGGATGTGAATTAATATTTCCCATATTCATAAACGCTGAGAGATTCTCTTCATTCACTGCTGATAAAGCTCCAATCATCCCGGCAAAAGTAAAAGAGAGCCAGTTTATTTCATCCGGTTCTGAAGGAAACTGAACAATTAAAAGATGATTATCCAGCAAAGTTGGATGTGGCATCCAATCCATATTTCTGGTAATCACCAATTGTCCGTTCAAATCAGGATCTTGAATTGTATTTTGTCCCCAACTGGAAAGGCTTGAACAACCAAATCTATTTGTAAAATTATCTTCTTCCATGGCAGCAATATCAACAATAGAATTTGATATAAGAATATCAATTTCATCTAAATCTCTATTAAGAACCGAACAAAAAATACTCACTCCAGAAGCTTGAATACCATTTAGCATAGCAATAGATTCATTAATATATTTCTGTTCAACCTCAAAATTACTGATGAAATAGTTCCTGGCATTTGTATAAAGAGTTGCACTATTAAAAAACAGACTTCCAAGAACATAACCTTCAAATACATCTTTAATATTCTCTGCCATTAAATAGCCGTATGCATATCCTCGCTCAGAATGCGTTCCCCAGATTTTGAGTATCTTCTTACCATCTACTGTTAACGTGTCACCATTAACAACCTGGGCAAAACAAAACGAACTGAAAATAATTAAAACAAGAATTAATATTTTGGTTTTATTCATGATATCTCCTCGTTTTTAAGTCTCTCAAGGGTTCAGCAAAATGCAAAAACAGATGTCTTTCTGAGGTTTCTTTCAAAGACAATCTTCCGAAGAATCTCATTATCAGCTAAGTTCCTTTGAGAGAAAAGTAATCCGGCAGCTGCCAGACTCAGGATGAGAAAAACACTCTATTCTGAAGAACTCATTTAAAGATTCTCAAAGCAGAGCAATGAGTTACTTTTACTATAAAATTAAATCTTCCAATTTTCTTTTTGGAACGTGATGCACATCATTTTCGTCTCGCCAGTATTTTATGTCATTCTCTTTAACTTCATCGATCATAATTTTTTCCTTTGGTTTTCCCAGGGCAACTACCAATTGAATCTCATATTCTTCCGGGATCGAGAAAAGTTTTCGCAATTTATCTTTCTGAACTGAACCGAACATACATCCACCCAAGCCCATTTCAACTGCTCCCAAAAGAATGGATTGACTGACGATTCCAACATCGCTCTTTATGTATGCCCAATCCCGTTTGTTTGATAAGATTACAATATAGGCAGCAGGTTTCTCTCCTTGTTTTGGTCCATCCCAATCTTTGAGATAACCAGCCCATCCTAAACAGGAAAAAACCTTTTCAGATTCTTCTTTTGAATTAATTAGCATAAATCGAAGTATCTGTAAATTTGCTGCTGAGGGACAAAGCCTGGCAAGTTCTACAAGTTCTTTCAGAGTTTCCTTTGAAATTTGAAAATCCTGATAAAACCTACGATAACTGCGATTTTTTAGTATTAATTCTTTAAGCATAAATCCTCCTAAAAAATAAATAAAAGTTCATGAAAGCTTTTTTTTTTGCACCCTGATCAAAGGGAAAACCAATAATGTCAAGGAAGTTAAAATCATCAGCGCTTTTCCAATTCCGAATTCATCTGCTAACAATCCCATTATTGGTGATAAAATGGCTACGAATAGAGTTTTCAACTGTGATTCAGCAGATAAACCTGATGCCATTACTTTGGATGGAATTATCTCACTGATGTAACCAACATTCAGGGGACGACGGAAATTCTGAAAAACATAAAGAATAATAAAACAAACAATTGTAATCAATTTTAAATTGAGAAAATAGAAAACTCCTGCAAGCATAATGAAGGAAATTCCAATGATAAAACTCGAGTTGATCGCCTTGGAGAAAGACTTAAATTTATTTTTAAATTTTCCGGAATTCCTAGAAGCATATGAAGATAGAAGAAAGAGCATAAAATAAATAACTGCAATAACTATTGTATCTCTTTTATCTTTTATGAAAAGCAGAAATGAAGATGACAACGCAAATGCTTTAATAATCGGTTGCATATAATCTTTTACAGTTTTGAATAATCCATCAAAAAGAGAAGAATTAACCAGAGCTTTTCTCAATTTCGAATCATTGAAAACGTTAATAAAATCTTTTAAAGTGCTTCCAAAATTAATGAATATTTCTTTTATCAAATTTGGATGTTTTTTCTTTTCGATGAATCCATCTAATTCTTTCGGATAGCTTATCATCAAAAATAAAGCTAAAATATAAGGAATGATCGAGCCCAGAAAAACATATTTATAATCTCCCGAATAAAAGACAATGGTTCCGGCAATTAAGGCAGCCGAAGCAGAACCAATCTGTGACCAACTGCGGGTAAAACCATAATATTCCACTTTCTGGTGTGTGATTTCCTTTTGTTTAAGATATTCCAAAATCATGGCTTTATGAGTGCCCGTACGAAAAGCTTCTCCCATTCCGAAAAGAATCATGGCAACGGCATACAATCCGAATTTCGGAAAAAAGAAAAAAATGAAAAAGGAAAGAATATATGAGATGAACGAAAAAATCATTGAGCTTCTACGACCATAACAATCTGCAATCAAACCTGTAGGGATTTCCAGGATGGTTATTGATATTTCACGAATTGAGATAAGTGTTCCAATTTGCAGGAAAGTAATTCCCTGCTGCCGGAAAAACAGCAAGATAAATACATCAAAAAAACGCAGGTTCTTCAGGAAGCCATAAGCAGAAAATTTGAATAATTGTAAATCTTTAGTAATCATATTTCAAAAGGGTTTTTATACAAACCCAATTTTTGTTTGAATACCATCCCAAAAAAAGGTAAATCACGGATAAAATAACGTTTCCACAATCTTGCAGGTTCCTGCACAATTCGATAAAACCATTCCAATCCAATCCTGCTGATCCATTTGGGAGAACGTTTCACCAATCCGGCTTCAAATTCGATGGTAACACCAATTCCCATAAAAATCTTAGCAAACTTTAGTTTATCTTTATATTTGAATAACCATTTTTCCTGTTTGGGAGCGCCGACTCCAACTGCCACGACTATAGCCTTGGAATCGTTTATCATTTCAACTATTGTTTCACATTCTTCTTCATTTTTTTCAAAACCCATGGAAGGAGCAAAAGCTCCGATAATTATCTCTCTCCCAACCTTCGAATTAATCATTTCTCGAGCTTTCTCCGGAGCTCCGGGTCTACCTCCCAAAAGAAAAATAGTTATCTCAGGATTGTTCTTGTGATATTCACAAAATGCCGGGAAGAAGTCGGAACCACAAATTTTCTCTTTTAATGGTTTTCGCAAAATAAACCTGAGAACATTAACAATAATCTGACTATCTGCAATAACAAAATCAGCATTTTGGTAGATCTGATAAAACTCTTTATCATGCTGCAAGGTGATAAGATGATCCACATTCGGGGTGATTATAAATCCCTGATTAAATCGCTCCAATAAGTCATTCAAAGAAATATTATCGATATAACAATTCAGCAGCTTAAATCTTTCGTTCATTTGCTCTCCAGTTTTTTCTACTTAATTATTTCAAGCGGTAATTCATAAAGAAAAAAATCATTTTCCTGTTCCCAGCTTTCAAATTTATATTTTGCACAAACCTTTTTCAATTTAGTTAATTCCGGCAAATTTATTTCAATAAATTTTTTCTTTCGGTTTTTGGCAAGATTGATTAGATATTTAAGCAATTCTTCGCAAACTAATTCATTTTCAGCTTCCAGAAAACTTATCCAGAAAACATCTTTGTAATTTACTTTCGAATACATTGCAACACCTTTGATCACATCATTTTCTTGAAAGGATATAATTTGTTCGTCATCATAGAATTGCTTTAACAATTCTCTCGAATATGGATATACTATCCAACCTTTACAGATAAAGTTTTTTGATAATCTCAAAAAAGAGGAATTTACAATATATTTTTGAATTCTATTAAAATCTTTTTCTATTGTTAAGTTTGTAAGAATTTTAGGATTTTCAACTTTTTTCAGTTCTAATTCTTTATGTGATAAATATAAGATTTTCTTAAATCCGAATTTTTCATTCAAGCGGATCGAAGCGATATTATCAAAATAGGTGGAAAAACGAACAGATGTGATATTTGGATATTTTTTCAGAATTTTCAGATAATAATGTGATAATCTTTCTCCCACACCTTTCACATTTAGATCAGGATCTTTTCTTAAGCCTTCCAACCAGATATCTGAGGGAGTTAAATATTTTAAATGTCCAAAACCGATAAGAATTTCATTTTCCCACAAACCTGCAAAAACTCCATTCGAGTTGTGAACCCATTCATCAAAAACCTGCGGCAGATAATCGTCTCCTTCCCAGATTTTAGATGCGATTTCTAAAACTCGCTTTTTATCTTCAGGTTTTATCTTTCGTATCATAATTTAGCTAAATTGAATCTTTTCAGTTTTGTTTGCAATGCTCGTGGATTTCTCACATATTTTCCCAATTCATTCCAGAATTCCTCTTGATGATTTTTTATTTTCGTGTGAACCAATTCATGTAAAATCACGTATTCTATGAGTTCTTCAGGAAGATTTACCAGCTTTATGTTCAGACTGATATTGTTCTTGGCTGAACAACTCCCCCACCTTGTTTTTTGAGAACGAAAAGATAAACGATTATACAGGAAACCATATTTTCGGGAAAAGTCATTTATTTTGTTTTCCAACATTATTTCAGCGTTTATCGTATTTCTCAAATTATCATCGGAATTTTGAGATGTAAATTTATTTCTCTCATCGATTTTTTTCAAATGTTTTTTTATCCAATTTGTTTTGGATTGAATAAATTCATTGGCAGTTTTGGAAGAAACATTTTTTGGAATTGTCACAAATATTTCTCCGGAACTTTTGATGGTAATACGCAAATGTTTTACTTTCTTGTTTTTTCTGAACTCAATGTATCCAATATCACTGAAATATTTTTTATAAGCTTCAGGCTTTATTTTTTTTTGATCCAACCATTTATCTATTTTGGGTGGTTCGTAGTTTTCAAAAAGTTCCAGAAGTTCGCTTGCAGACCTGCTGACCTGTATCATATTTCTGTGTTCTTTTCTGACGAATCTCTGCTCAACAGATGAATCTAAAAAACTTAGCAATTTGTCATAATAACCAGCAATATTCAAGAAACCAAATGGTTTATTATGAATTCCTATTTGTGCCCAGGTGATGATTTCCAGTATTTCCTCGAAAGTACCAAAACCGCCTGGTAAAGTAATGAATGCATCGGAAAGTTCAAACATTTTTGCTTTGCGCTCGTGCAGCGTTTCTACAATTATCAAAGTATCAAGTTTGGGATGTTCTACCTTGCCAACAAAAACTTTGGGCATCACGCCAATTGCACTACCACCTGCATTTATAACCGATTCTGCCACTATTCCCATCAAACCGAGATTAGAAGCACCGTAAATCAGTTTAATGTTGTTCCTGGCAATTATTCTCCCAAGCTCTTCAGCAGCTTTTTTATATACAGGTTTTGCTCCCGGACTGGAACCACAAAAGACACTAATCGTTTTTATCTTTCTGTTCAATATTGTTCTCTTTAGTTTGCTGATGATCCTTCAGATATTTTTCAACGATCGGTGATAAAAGTATAAAACCGATAATCGCTCCAATGATAACGCTTGACCAAACGTTTGAAGTAAGTGATCAACCTCCGCTGCGACAACCGATAATCCTGAAATACAAATATCCTAAACCGGAACCAATCAAAATGGTAATAATATACAACAAAATTCTTTGATAATTCATTCTATCTCTTTTAATCTTTTTATGCTACTTCTGGTTATAACCAGCTTATGTGACAACAAATCCGGTGAAATGCTCATTTTTTTTCTCAACCCCTTCTAACTCCCCTATTTAAAGGGAGAACCTAACTTCTTTTGCAATAGTCAGTTTCCTTCCCCTTAATTAGGGGGAAGGGTTAGGGGTTAATAAGTTTTTCTTTCCAGCATATTTCCAAAGCCAATCGTAATTATCGGAATTATCAAATAGGTAAATCCAATATCAGTCATATATGTCATTTTCATCGGTCCAAAAGAGAAAAGCAGCAAATCAATGATAAGACAAATAATAAGCCAGATAATTCCCAGAATAAACCCCATTTGCAAATATCGCTTTCTAATATGCCTGAGGTGACCTTTTCTTATTTTTCGAAAAAAAAACGTAGTCATAACCACAGTTATTAACGTAATAGCCAGCGGCATAATGGTTTCAAAAAAAGCTGAGTTTGTTTCTTTAAGAAGAGATATCAATAGTGAAACAAAGAAAGGAAACAGCCAGATTATAAAACCAAAGAAAATTATTTTCCAGATCGACCTCATTTGAACTCCTTTGAAAACTAAATTACAATGCTTCTCTGATGACTTGTGCCAGTCTTTTCACACCTTCCAGATTCTTTTCTTTGGAAACAAATGAGAAATTGATCCTCATTGTATTTTTTCCGCTGCCATCACAATGGAAAACAGAACCTTTAACAAAAGCTACTTTCTT
This sequence comes from uncultured Candidatus Cloacimonadota bacterium, assembly GCA_964457455.1. Lineage (GTDB taxonomy): Bacteria > Cloacimonadota > Cloacimonadia > Cloacimonadales > TCS61 > JABMPU01. Next base: position 10,622 of record CAYWJN010000032.1, on the reverse strand, counting down.
CTCTATTGCCTTTATGAAAAGATCTCCTGAATCTAAATGCTCCGGTAAGGTAATGAACAAGAATAATCCACCTTCCGGATTTGTCCATTTTACTTGTTCCGGCATATATTTTTCAAAGGCTTTTATCATTACATCTTTTTTCTCTTTATAATTCTGAATCGTTTTCTTGAGATTTTTACTGAAATAGCCTTTTTCAATATATTTGGCAGCAATCTTTTGTACAAATGGCGAAGTGCAAAGGTCTGTGGATTGTTTTGCTATCACGAATTTATCGATAATATCCGGATGACCGATCATCCAACCAATCCTGAAACCCGGTACAAAAATTTTGGAAAAGGTTCCAAGATTGAGAACATGACCTGTATTATCTAAAGCATAAAGGCTTGTTTGATGTTCACCTTCAAATCGAATTTCTTTATACGGACTATCCTCGATAATGAGTACATTATAGTTTTTGGCAATTTTCAGGATTTCTTTTCTCCTGAAATCCGGCATTGTAACTCCTGCTGGATTTTGAAAATCAGGAATTATATAAATAAATTTCGGACTTTCGTTATTAGCTTTCAGTTCAGCAAGCGTTTCTTCAATTTTATCCGAGCGCATTCCATGTTCATCAAAAGGAATGCCAACCATATCTGCTTGATAAGCATTGAAAGCAGCGAGACCTCCCAGATAGGAAGGAAGTCCAACCAGCACCTTATCTCCGGGATTAATGAAAACCTTTCCCAGAAGGTCTAAACCCTGTTGTGAAGCTGTGGTAATAAGCACATTTTCCTTTGTAATATCGAAACCATCTTTTCGGTAATTTGCTGCAATCAATTCCCTGAGTTTCGTATCTCCCTCTGTTGCTCCATATTGAAGAGCCATTGCTCCATTTTCCTCCAGAACTTCTCTTGTTATCTCAGCAAGAACATCAGTAGGAAATGTTTCCGGTGCTGGAAGTCCACCTGCAAAAGATATAATTTCCGGGTTTTGAGCTAATTTTAGAAGCTCCCTAATTGCAGACCTTTTCATGCCTTTAGCAGCATTTGAGAAAATCTCTTGTAAATTGCTAATCATTTCTCCTCCGTTGTATTTTTTTTATTTTTTCATTTTTTTTTATCTTTAATAATATGTCTATATTTAAAAAAACTACAAATTCTTCAAACGCTCAATTTCTTTTCTGATTTCTTCGATTACTTCTTTATTTTGGATGACTTTTTTATTACCTTCTTTTGCAGAAAAAATATAAAATACTTCTCCTCCAAATTTCTTGGTAAATTTTCTGTGTGTACTTTTTTGAATCTCTTTTTCTTTAAATATCTGAGATAATTGAATCCCTGCATTTATAGGTTTTATTTGAAGTCCGATATACTTATCATTAATTTTTATGAAGAAATCCACATTATATAATCTATCCCATTCATCAGGAGCTGGCTCGATTTTGACTCCTAACAATCCTTGCAATTGTCCATATACAGTTTTTATTTCGGTTTGATATCCATCAAATGTGCGATTTATTACTAAATTCAGCATATAGCTGATACAGTCTTCTTCATTTATATTTTCAACTTCTGCTTGAATAACTTCTGTAATTTTAACATATAGTTTTCTACCTAATTCCTCAATATGTTCTTTTGAACGCACATTTTGAAAATAATAATTCTGCCAATCCTCCATAGATTTTGGGGCACAATTTCTAATACTTTCAGATGTTGGTCCTACATTGCGTTTGAAATTCAATTGAAATCTATTCATGGCACTATTTAATATCCATTCTTTAGCCATTATCTCCTCTGATATGAAAAAATTTTGATTTTAAATTATAATTATAACTTGAATCAACTAAAGCTAATTTATTTTTTATAAGATGCGCATTCAGAAAAGTTTTGTTCTTCAAATACAAATAACAAAGAAGATGATTCTGTTCATCGAATTTCTGCTCATCATATTTCAAGAATACTTGTTGATTTTTTGTTTTCTTTTCCAAAAATTCTATTGCTTCTTGGAGTTTGTTTTTGTCTTCAATTATTCCAATTAATTTGATTATCAAATCATTATTAAGTTCAAGCAGATTGGGGCTGATTATCTTTTTTACTCTATAATATTTTTCCTTTTCCTTCGAATCATTATTTATTTTCGAACCAAATTGTAACTTGCGAGGATCTATCTTTTTATCAAATCCATGAGGATCCTTAAATATGTATGGCAACTTTCTGATGTCTTTATCGAATTTCGAAACCCTTTTCTCTTGATTAATAAACACGACTTTAGTATTAAAAATATCCATCTGAACCAAATTAAGTTTCTTTTCAATTAATAGTTTAAAATCCTTATTTATTTCATAACCGAATGAATTCCTATTAAGATTTTTTGCAGCAAGTGTGGTAGTGCCACTTCCCAAAAAAGGATCTAGAACAGTATCACCAACAAACGCAAACATCTTAATAAGTCTTTTAGGTAGTTCTTCCGGAAACATTGCCACATGCTTATCCTGTCTTACACCTCCAAAATTCCAGTGTCCTTTAAAATACTTTCGCCACTCCTCTTTCGTTAATTCCGATTGAATCTTCTTTTCCTTATCAGGTTTAAATGGTTTACCAAGTTTCTTAAACAGAAGAATAAATTCGTAATCTATTGATAAAATTCCATTTCTAGGATATGGAAAACTTCCCATTATAGATGCTCCACCTGTAGTATTCGTAGTGGTTCTTTTCTGCCAAATTATTGCACCCATATAATCAAAACCAATCGTTTCGCAGAATTTTATTATTTCGGTTCTGATTGGAATTACTTTATACCGTCCATAATATACAGAACGAGCAAACTGGTCTCCAATATTTATACAAAGTCTGCAACCATTTTCTAAAACGCGATAACACTCTTTCCATACCAAATTCAAATTATTAATATAATCCTCATAAGAATCATTATAGCCAATTTGGTTTTCTGTTCCATAATCTTTCAATTGCCAGTAAGGTGGAGAAGTAATTATTAACTGGATAGATTTGTTCTTTAATTCGGACATTTTTCTGGAATCACCAATAATAATTTTATGTTCAGTTCTCATTTTTCTATTTATGAATATATTCCTTTATTTTGTAAATCTCGATTTGTTTTTTTATATTAGGATATAATTGTCTATTAATTTTTATTTTCATGATATTTTCATTTTTATTTTCATCATATTCAATTTCTAAAACTTCAGCATTTTGATAAATAAATGAAACCAGGTTTTGCAGGTTTAATGGGATATGAAGCGTGCTGATTATCTTGCTTTTTTGAGCATATTCTTCAAATTTAGAATTCAACTCCTCAAAATTCTCATCTTTCAAGGCAGAAATAAAAACCGAATCAGGATATTTTTGCAACAATTGTTTCTTAAGAAAAGAAAAATGTAATTTATCAATTTTATCACATTTGTTAAAAATAAAAAGGATATTTTTATCATCAGCCTGGATTTCTCGAAGAACATTCTCCACCGAATAGATATATTTGAAAATATCAGGATGAGAAATATCCACAACATGAAGCAGCAATTCTGCTTCCACAACATCCAAAAGCGTGGAATGAAAGGAAGAAATCAATTTATGAGGTAGTTTATTAATGAATCCGATCGTGTCTGTAAGTACAAATTTTTCACCGGAATCTAAAGACATTAGCCTGGTTTTAGAATCCAGAGTGGCAAAAAGCTTATCCGCAGTATAACGGTTCTCGTGAGTTAATCTATTGAAAAGAGTGGATTTCCCTGCATTTGTGTAACCCACCAATGAAATTGAAGTGAACATCTGACGCTTTTTTCTTTTTATCATAGAAGTGTTATTTATCTCTTCGAGCCTTTTTTTCAGGATGGATGTCCTTTTTTTAATTGCTCTTCTATCTACTTCTATCTGTTTTTCTCCGGGACCACGAAAACCAATTCCACCCTGAATTCTGGAAAGATGTTTCCATAAACGCTTTAATCTTGTATAACTGTATTCTAATTGGGCAAGTTCAACTTGCAGTTTTGCCTGTTTGGTTCTGGCATGTCTGGCAAAAATATCCAAGATTAATTCTGTTCTATCCACCACGTTACATCCGGTCAAATTAGAAATATTCCTAGCTTGAGCAGGTGAAAGATCATCATTAAAAATGAGAGTTTTGACTTCTCCGCTTTTTGCATTTGAACCAATTTCCTGGATTTTTCCCTTACCAATATAAGTAGCACTATTCGGTTTGAGAAGCGTTTGAACAAAAGTGTTTTCCACTTCTACTTCGGAAGTTTGAGCCAGATTAAAAAGCTCTATCATTGATTCATCGTATGTTTTCCTATGTTCCGATTTACAATGTACACCAACTAAAAAAACTTTGTCTTTTATCATCTATCTCCATCCAAGTTATAACGACATTCCCAAGTGTCCCGAAAGCTTTCGGGAGGAACGAGGGTTAATTAAATTGTCTCAAAGCAGGAGCTTTAAGTTACATTCTTCAATATTAAATATTCAATTATAGAGTCATCCCTCATAAATCAGTACTTTTTTATTATTTTTTCTCCATTCAAAATAAGCATTTTTTACTTCCAGAAACCATAAAGTTTGCTGGTCTTCATTTTCAAAAGTAAGAATATTCAAATAGTGCATTCTTCCGTCTTTTCCCTTAAAACTTTTCTGCGGTAATTCGATTGAAATTTTTCCTTCTCTGTTCAAAATAGTAACTTCGTGCAGATACACTTTGGGAACAATTTCTATTACTGCTCTGGCCTCAACTATACCGGCGCTGACATCTCTGAATTTTATATTCATCTTTTCCTCTTATATTAGATTTGACCAATCTCAGTTAACATTTCCTGAAACCAGGAATTCTCATAATTGAAAGGTTTTCCACCTTTTATTCTTTTAAAATCAATGCATCTTAATTCATTGTTATTATCTTCATCTAAACCAACTACACCGCTCAAACCATCTAAAGCACATTCAACAGCTAAATCTGCAGTTCGGAAAATCAGTTCCAGATCTTCTTTGTTTGGTGCTGAAGAACGAGCAAAATAACCGCTCTTCTGAACCAGAACTTTTTCTGCTTTTAACATTTTAGAAAACCTTCTGGCAAACCACAAACCCGGATTTATCTGGTCTAATTCATAATGACCAAAAGCATCTTTGCGAACATTTTCGCCATTTGCTTCCATTTCTGCAACGATGCTTTCTATCCCTGCTCCTTCACTTAGGAAAATATTCACACCATCTTTTTCATCCATCCTAATAAGAAGACGCTTTACCTCTGAGCTAATATCAAACTGAATTTCAGGAATATAAACCGCATCGACATCCCAGCGATTTTTAGTGAGAAGTATCTCAGGTAAGAAGGTTCTTCCCTGCAATCGCCTGCGATATTCAAGGGCAGTGGCAGCAGTCAGCCAGCCGCAATTTCGTCCCATCACTTCATGAATGATAAGCTGGCGTGAACTGGTGGTATTTTCATTTGCCACATTTTCAAAAAAGATAGCTCCCTGCCGAGCAGCAGTGCAGGCTCCCAAAGTTTGATGTATCGGATATACATCATTATCAACTGTTTTGGGCAAACCTACAACAGTTAAATCATAACCGTTTTTTTTCATATACTCAGAAAGAGATGCGGCGGTTGTGCTCGTGTCATCTCCACCAATTGTGTGAAGGATGGTAATTCCATCTTTCTTAAGTTGATTGGCAGCAACATAAAACGGATCTTCTCCTGCTTTGATGTATCCTTTTCTCACGCAATCATATACATTCGAGATTTTTACGCGGCTGTTACCCAAAACGCTCCCACCAAATTGATATAATATTTCAATATTCTCCCTGATCTTATCTGTGATTTGGATAGAGTTTCCTAAAAGTAATCCTTTATAACCATGCAGATATCCAATGATTTCTGCTTCGTGAATTTTTTCTGTATACTTTTTTATCAAACGTGCAATCGAAGCTGAAAGACAGGGAGCAATTCCACCGGAAGTTAAGATTCCAATTTTTACTTTCATTGATTCCTCTTTAATAGGAGTCCATCCGTAAACTGGGACTTTTCGACCCGTAAGGAACGACGAGTCGAGACGAAATGAGTATTCAAGCTACCTCGAGTCGTCGTCACAAGTTCCTTACAACTCGAAACAGTACTTTATTATTAAAAGAATTAGCTGCTACTTCCAACTAATATTTATTTTCTTAACTTTATCCACCTCATCCCAACCTTCTCCTATCGAGGAGAAGGAGACATAAAGCGATTCCTCTCCTTTTAGGTATGAGTCGGCTTGCGAAGCAAACGATCTCAAGAGGATTGAGGTGAGGTACAAAACATCCTATTTTGCAGATCACTTAATCTTATTAAAGATATTTAAAATTCTCTTTTTCTAAAAGAAATTTTTCTGTATTTGGTGACAAGTTTTTTCTATTTTTTTTGTAATAAAAAAAAACCGAGTCGGGTTATATTAACTCAACTCGGGTTTTAAAACTTTAGAAAATTACTTAACTAAAAGCATTTTCCTAACTTCCGAGAAACTTTCTGTCTCTAATTTATACAGGTAAATTCCAGAAGCGAAACTTGAAGCATCCCAAAAATAGTTGTGAATTCCAGCTTCAAAAATCTCTGTTTTTAAAATCTGCCCCTTAGCATTATAAATTGAAAGATGTGCTGTTTCATTTTCCTTTACAATAAAATTGATATTTGTATCCGGATTAAATGGATTGGGATAATTTCCGAAAAGAAGGGTTTTATCAGGAAGCTCCGGTGCTTCTCCTTCTGAAGGAATAAGCAAAAATAACGGACCGAAAATTTCTGTTTGCCCGCAATACTCGCAACTTTCCAACCAGTACCAATAAGTTTCGCCAATAATTATCTCATAAGAATCTTCATACGTATAATTTGTTGGTAGAGTGGTAGTTCCAGCACCTTCGATCAATCCTGAATTAATCGTAATAATTTCATTATTGGAAAGAGCATTCTCATCTTCACCGCGATAAATGTTCCAGCCTGCATTTCCGTTTTCAGATTGGGTTGTCCAAAATAAAGTAGGAGTATTACTGATATATTGTACTGTGAAGGAAGATAGAACAACCGGAAGAGTAGCATCATTTCCCAAAGTGCCTGGAGAACCTTTATCACCATCACCGAAAGTCTCGGTGGGTTCCATCCAATTTGAACCGGTATCATTTTGCAGATAAGCATCGCTGTTTAAATATGGACCGGTGAAAACCATAGAAGCTCCAATTGGGTCTGGAAAATTCGGACCTCCATCATATTCCACCCGATCGATTTCCAATAAACCTTGCAGAAGAACAATCTCATCATCACCATTAGCCAGGTACCAGTTGCCGGGATATTGATAATCACAAGTATATCCGCCGTTCGTTCCGGAATCAGAATTATTACCTAAAACAAGAAAATCGCCTGGCTGAATAACGAGAGTTCCAGCAATCGTATGAGAATCACTTCCGTTATCGCTAATTATCCAACCATTCAAATCGATTGCTGAATCAGTTGTATTAAACAATTCAAACCATTCACCATTTGCATCTAATACAGCATTTGGATTCTGCATAATTTCCGTGATAATAACATCACCTTGAGATGAAGTAAATCCCAAACTTACAAAATCTGCATAAACAGGTAAATGGTCCGAAGCATAATACAGAGCATCTGCAACATTGGATGGAACTGCAGTATTTGCGGGATCATTTATTGATTGATCAAAATGATTTCCATCATTCCCATAAATCGTATAAGTATCTGAAACATATTCGATTTCGGAATTATTATTTAATTCATAAGAGGAGAAAATAAAATCAAACCTGTCATCCAGACCTCCGCTGGCTCCACCACCAAAATTAGTCAGCCTGGTCGACTGAGTATGAACTGAAGTATAAGAACTGTTATTGTGCCAATTTCCAACTTCGCTACAAAGATCTTGAGCTCTTCCGATATTCACAGCCTCATCTGCGATAAACTTTTGATAGCCCGATTCTGAAGATGTATAAATATTCATATCGCCAGCGATGATAAATTCCGTACCTTCCGATAAAGTATTAAGATGATTGCGAAGTGCAGTAACTGCTTCCAGTCTCGCCTGCACATTAGCTGAGCCCTCCGAAGATTTGAGATGACAACTGTAAAACCTGATTGGATTTCCAGCAATATTCATAACATATTCGGAAATATCTCTAGGAGAAGCAGCTATCACATCCTGGCTGATAAGAGAAGCAATTGAACTCTTATAAAAAAGCATATTATTCAGATCACCATTATAAACAAAGTTCGCTCGTACATAACCTCCAATGGCAGCATTCAGTACAGACAGCATTACATCAGAACCAGCTTCCGAAGAGATTTCCTGGCAGATAAGAATATCCGGATTAACCTGTTCTAAAACTGTCTGAAAGTTGGAAAGACGAGAAGTGCCATCAAAATTCAATGCATTATAAGTCATCACCCGAAAATTAACACTGGCAAATAGATGTGAAAAAATCACAAATATAATTACCATGAATATTCTGAAATTTTTCATAAAGTTATCCTTTAAATAGTAATGGGCTGCGCCAACAATTGTACAGCCCATTAAATTCATAGACTATTTGATTAAAGTCATCTTTTTGATTTGAGAATAGCTGTCAGAATCTAAACGATAGAAATACTGACCTGAACTAAATGATGAAGCATCCCAAAAATAGTTGTGAATTCCAGCTTCAAAAGCTTTAGTCTCAATTATTTGTCCTTTGGCATTGAAAATGGAAAGTTGAGCTGTTTCATTTTCTTTCACGGAAAAAAAGATAGTTGTAGCAGGATTGAATGGATTGGGATAGTTGTTTCTGAGAATAGTGAGTTGCGGCAATTCAGGAGTTGTGCCTTCTCCCGGGATTACAAGGCTTACAGAACCGTGAATAAAAGTTTCTCCTGAATAATCCACACTTTCCAGAAAATACCAATATTCATTTCCAGCAATTGTTTCGTATTCATCTTCAAAAACGTAATCTGTGGGAATGCTTGTTGTGCCGGCACCTGCAATTAATTCAGTGTTTATTTGGATGGCAGAACCATTTATTGAAGCATCAGCACTTTCACCGCGATAAACATTCCAACCTGCATTATTCGTTTCAGATTGAGTTGTCCAGCATAAGATTGGTAAACTTCCAATGAATTGTGCTGTGAATGATGAGAGGGTTACTGGAAGAGTCTGATCATCGTTGTCTCTTGGATTTATTCTATAATATGGACCCGAGTTATACCAGTCTACTACTCCAACAATTTCTTGATAAGTTTCACCGACTATTAGAGAAAAAACACCAAAATGATAATCGACATTATCTCCAACATAGAAATATGTTGTTCCACCATCATCAGTACATCTATAATAATAGCTACCTGACGATTCCACATAGAAATTTTCAATTTTAACAAGCTGTCCTTCCCATGATTCTCCAGGATTGGTATCTGAACTAAGAGTTTCATTTATATCCGAACCATTAATTACAGTGGGTCCATAAGGAGTATTACCTGTTGTAATCGTAGAAATCAATATTGGATTTATTAATTCTGTTAATCCATTATAAATATCTCTTTGAGCTGCAATTAATACCTCATCTCCAACATTAACCAGTGCATCAAAACTACTGCTGTATATCAGTACACCATTATATGCTCCTGAAGCATCACTTATCCAAACATTATTGTAAGCATCATTAGCAGAGATAATACCTGTAAATGTAGCATCATAATCATTCAGCATCGTTGCTTTTGTAGGATTATTTGTATTGGAATTAGAAATGGGCATAATCCCAGCATAAAAATCTAAATTTGTTGAAGTATCATCAATGTTATCTAACGTTAAATCTGCAACCATGTCGGGTGACCCTCCGGTTAAATGGACAATTGTATCATCTGTTCCATCAATACTTGCTCCACTAAAAGTAATAGACGCAGTTCCAGTTAAACTATAATCCCCCGGATCAACAGAAGTAATTGAAATATCATATACTACATCCATTGCAGTTCCACTAATTGAGTAGGCTCTTGTTAATGTAGCTGAAGCAGGTGGACTCGGATTTTCGGTACCGGGAGTTGGAGTATCAGTTGTATATGTGCTAGTATTTCTGGCTCCACCAGAACCGTTTGGACTTCTCTGCATCGATTCTGTATCTTTATTTCCGCCCATATCTTCATTTATTTGGGGCTCACTAGCGTTGAGTAAAACTAATAATCCTGCATCATCACCATCATTAGTATCGTACACTAATGCATCAATAAGATTTGTTGTTGTAACTGGAGTATCCTCAGGAAAATCAGTATCATCTCCAGTATAGAGAGCAACTGCATCTGCTCCATTCTGTATACCATTAGTAGTAAATTCGATCATATCAACATTAGTTACAGTTGCGCTACCAATCACAAAGTAACCATTAGCATCGGTTGATTGTCCATCTAAATCAATAGCATCATATGATGCGTCATCAGAACCATTGAACAGAACAATTACATAGCCATCTAATGCTGTGCTTCCTGCTCCTCCGTCAAAAATCTCAATAAATTCATTACTGTCAGTACCAGTTTGGTCAGCATCTACTTCATTAATTAGCAGTTGCCCAAATACCAAACTAACCATAAACAAAAAACTAACAACTAAAACCAACTTTTTCATAATTTCC
>CAYWJN010000031.1:0-26034 GCA_964457455.1 uncultured Candidatus Cloacimonadota bacterium | reverse complement strand
ATATAAACAGAAGCTCCTTCCAGAGGTTCATTCGTTTCTCCAATAGAAATTTTACCTGCGATATTACCGGTTTCTACTGCTAATAATGATGCTGCAAAGACTGTAAAAAAAATCATAAAAAAAATGTAATTTCTGCTCATACTTATCCTCCGTTATTTCTATTTTTTATTAAAGTCAAAAAACATAATAAGAGAAAAGTTTTTTCTTTATGATAATGTCAAGATTAAAAAAAAAATGGATTGTAACCTGCAGCAAACTTGTTAAGTTTTGAAAACTTAACAAGTTTATAATTCTAAGAATTTCTTTGGGAGAAGCTTCGGAAAGTTCTTTATTAGCCAAAGCTTCTTAGCATTTAGACCAGCCGCAGGAATTACACTTCAAACATCCTTCACTATGTTCGATCTGGCTGCCGCAATCCGGGCAAATACCGCTTGCTTTGTATCTTCTTTTTGTGGATGGAATTTCCGATTTATTTTCTTTGTTTGGATTTTGCGTTCCATTATCTATTTGCTGGAAGCTTTCCAGGGATTTTGCAATTCCATCTGAACATGAGGTGATCATTTCACCTTTGTGCCACATGGGAGAAGGGCAGCGAATTCCTTTTAATTGATGAATAATTGAATCGATCTTAACATTGGAACGCAAACATAAAGAGACCAATCTACCAATTGCTTCCAATTGAGCAGAAGCACAACCACCTACTTTTCCCATCTGCGTGAAAACCTCACATGCACCGATTTCATCGGAATTTGTGGTAACATAGAGATGTCCACAGCCGGTTTCGATTTTTTGTGTGACGCCATTAGTAATTTGTGGTCTCTTGCGTGGACTGACCTTTAATTTATCTTCTTCCGAAATTTTGCTGCCAACATTAAGAACTTGGTTTTCGCGGCTGCCGTCTCGATAGACAGTTACGCCCTTACAACCAAGTTCAAAAGCTAATTCAAAGGACATCCTGATATCCTCTCTGGTTGCATCTCTTTTGAAATTTATCGTTTTGGAAACTGCATTATCTGTATATTTTTGAAAAGCTGCCTGCATCCTGATGTGCCATTCCGGTTTGATATCGTGAGAAGTAACAAAGATTTTTTTCAGCTCTTCAGGTATTTCTTTTAGATGGGAAATGCTTCCGGTTTCAGATACTTTTTCCATCAAATCCTTGGAATATAAACCAGCTTCACGAATTGCTTTTTCAAAGATAGGATTTACATAAAGGAGCTTTTCTCCATCCATCACATTCTTGATGTAAACCAGGGAAAATTGAGGTTCGATTCCACTGGAAGTATCTGCAATCATACTTATAGTGCCGGTGGGAGCGATAGTAGTTGTGGTTGCGTTTCGGATTCCGTTTTTGATTATTTTATCTGAAAGTTCCTTCCAATCCAGTTTTTTATTATTTCTTTTCAATTTTCCTTTATTATAAATGCTGCCTTTGAAATTCGGGAAACTTTCAAACTTTTGAGCTAATTCCATAGATTTTTGTTTGGAATGAAAATCGATAAATTCCATAATTTCTTCAGCAAGCTCCACAGCAGCATCGCAATCATACGGAGTTCTGAGCATAAACAATAAATCTGACCAACCCATCAAACCCAAACCGATCTTCCGATTTGCGTTCACCATTTTTTCGATTTCCGGAAGCGGAAATTTCGATTGATTAATCACATCATCCAGAAATTCCACGCTTTTTCGTACAACTTTTTTTAGAAGCTTCCAATCAATTTTTTCCTGCTTTATCATTGCAGCTAAATTCAATGATCCCAGGTTACAAGCTTCATTCGGAAGCAGCGGTTGTTCGCCACAATTGTGAGCAACTATACCATTTGCAATCAAGGAATTAGTTACACTTTCTTTGATATCATAAACTTCAATTTCACCTTCTTTAATAATTTCTTTTACGGTCTTTATAAATTTTTCATTCTTACGAGATTTACGATTAATTTTTTGTAATTTATCGTCTTTCTTTTTATGAATTAAATTTCCAATCACTTCTACAAATCGACAAAGATTATTACCATTTATGATTAATTCAAAATAAGGTTTGCTTTGATATTTTCTATTTTCTCCATCTTTCGTAATGTAAGTAAATAAAGTCTGCTTAGTTTTGGTTCTTTCGTAAATGTTTGTAGAGATTCCGAAATTCAATAAAAGGAGCTGAACATCCTGAAGTAATTCATATGAAGAAGAAGTCAGCCTGATATCGCGATGAGCTTCATCAATGAAATTTACAGTTCCATCAGAGCTGAACAGACCGTTTAGATAAGCAGCAACAGTTTCTTCCGCACAAGTAAATATTTTTCTCGGGATTCTTTTTTCAGGAGCTCTTTTTGCTTTGAAACCACTTTCAATAATCTTTTCTACAAACTTTTTTCTTTTGAAAAGCATTTGCCAGCAACTATTCTCTCGCTGGTTAATTATGCCTTTTCCTCCCTCGTGATTTTCTTCTATTTTCTGTAACTTTTTCAAAATATATTTTTCATTTTCGGAAAACACTAATCCAACAACTTTTTCATCTGAGGACAACCATCCATCGCCTGTTATCCATCCCAAAAATAATCCCAGGTCTTTTCCAATGCTATCTTTTTTTGCCCATTTTCCTTTTCCGGATTGAACTAAAACTTTATCCAAATCTGTTAAGCTTTTTGCTTCAATCCATCCTTTTGTTGTAAGAATTTTGTGATTGTGGGTTACTTTTAAATTCTGTCCATTATTCAGTTTTATCTGTAAAACTTTTTTTCTGCCGGTTTTAACGACTCGTCCCGTTCTAAAAGCTGTTCCGCTGAGCTTTTCATTTTCTCTTACTCTGTCATCAGTGAGAATATCGAATTCCGAATTCCGATATTTCTCAAAAAGAGAACTTATTTTTTCCAAACCATTTTTTGTAGAAATTAATGTATCAGGATGGAAGCACGGATTTGTACTTTCAATTTTTCCAATATGAGGAGTGGGATTAAATTTGTTGATTCGATCTAAAAAAATTATACCGGGCTCACCATTTTTATGAGCCATTTCCACGATCAAAATAAAGACATCTCGTGCTTTCAGTTTTTGTGTAACTTTTTTTGTATGAGGAGAGATTAGTTCGTATTCATCATCAAGATAAACTGCTTTCATGAAATCTTCAGTAATGCCCACGCTGATATTGAAATTCGTCAATTCCGAAGGGTCTTCTTTGCAGGTGATAAACTCCAAAATCTGGGGATGGTCAACATTCAGAATTGCCATATTTGCGCCGCGTCTGGTTCCACCTTGTTTCACAGCATCTGTGGCAGCGTTGAAAGCTTTTAGAAAAGTGATTGGTCCACTGGAAACGCCATTTGTGCTTTGCACTCTAGAATTTTTTTCCCGCAAGTTGCTGAAGCTGAAACCGGTTCCACCACCACTTTTATGTATCAAAGCAGCATTTTTTATACTATTGAAAATACTTTCCATACTATCTTCGATTGGCAGCACAAAACAAGCAGAAAGTTGCTGCAGGTCATTTCCTGCGTTCATCAAAGTGGGAGAATTGGGCAGGAAATAACAGGAGTTCATCAATTTGAAATATTTTTTTTCTTTTTCAGGGTCTCCGTTACCGATATTTTTCGCAACTCTGAAAATCATTTTTTTCCAGTTTTCAATCGGTTTTCCATTTTCATCTTGTTGGAAATATCTTCTCTCCAAAACTCTTTTTGCATTTTCTGATAATTTCATCAGATTCTCCAAAATTTAATTATGTTAATGGTTGCTCCGGCATTGAAAACTCCTAATTCGTTATTGAAAGAAGCAGAAGCTTCTGAAATTTTCTCCTTCCGAACTAAAAAGTTCGGAAGGAGAAAATCAATATGTCAAGAATTTAATGCACTCATTAGTAAATTATATTAATACTCATAACTTCTAATAATTCAATAAATTATGGCAAATTATAAGATAACTGAATTGCCATCTCTATAAAGTAAAAAACTTATGAATAACAAATGGTGTCAAGACGGAATTTTTATTTTATTTTTTCAATATATCTAACTCACCCTAACCCTCTCTTGGAAAGAGAGGGAACTAAAAGAAAAAACAAATTTTTTCTTTTTATATTTCTTCTTGCTTTTCTTATGTTCCTTCTCTTTGGAATAACTTTCATTTTTTCATCAAAAAGAGAAGGACAGCAGGATGAGTTTGATAGGAAGATTAACTTATTATCCTGATTTCTTATAAAATTTGTCTATTACAATCCATATCTGTTTTTCCTCCAACAAGTTAGATGGCTGAGAATGAAGTGGGAGATGTTAGTTAATATTTTTTAGACTGTTTTATTAAAAGGACTTATAAGGAAAATAAAAAAAATGATAATTCTATCGGATTGCAAATTCAAGAAAATTCGATTTAAAAACCTTCGTGAAAAAATTACATCTTTCTGCAGAAACAGATTTTGCTGATTTGAATTGTTTATCCAGAGTTTTGCTGAATACGAAGTTTTGCAGATAATATCTTTTAGCTTTACCGAGCAGTTTTCCGATATTTATCACTTCTTCATTAGATAATAATTTTTCAGTGAGAGTGCTGCGAAATTCATATTCAATTTGCGAATTCTTGATTAGATCGATGCTCCTGGAAATTGCTTCAGTATCTACTTTAACTTTAGTTACATTAGCATACTTTTCCAAAGGTGCTTTGATGTCCATAGCAATATAATCTATCAAATTGTGCTGTATCAAATTATTAAGCATTTGAGGGTTTGTGCCGTTCGTATCCAATTTAACTAAAAATCCCATTGATTTTATTTTGGATATAAACTTTGGAAGGTCAGGATGTAAGGTTGGTTCTCCACCTGTGATGGAAACTGCATCCAATTTATTCTGGCGTTTATTCAAAAAGGAAAAAATTTCTTTTTCCGGAATTGGTTCTTGGAAAAGTTCCTTTTTAACGAGTTCAGGATTATGACAATAAGGACATCTGAAATTGCAGTCTTGAGTAAAAATTATGGCACTGATTTTTCCGGGATATTCATTCAAAGAGAATCTTTGGAAAGCTCCAATTTTCATTTAATTTTCTACTCTGCTAATTTAAAGGTTTTTCGTAATTCAAACTCGGCTTTTTTACCATCATTCCATTGTTGGATGGGACGCAAGTAACCAACCACGCGCGAATAAATTTCACAACTATTTTTGCAAATCGGACAAATGGAATGTTCACCTTCCAGGTATCCGTGGGTTTGGCAAACACTGAATGTGGGAGAAAAAGTGAAATATGGTAATTTGTAATTGTTACAGATTTTATTAATCAGACCTTTTAAACTTTCAGAATTTGTAATACGTTCACCCACGAATAAATGCAAAACCGTTCCACCGGTATATTTTGTCTGAATGTCATCCTGCAATTCCAAAGTTTCAAAGATATCATCGGAGAAATTAACAGGCAAATGAGTGGAATTTGTATAAAATGGCTCAGCTCCGTCTTTATTGGCAACGATAATTTCAGGATATTTTGCTTTATCCAATCTGGCTAATCTATATGTTGTTCCTTCTGCTGGAGTTGCTTCCAGGTTATAATTGTTCCCGGTTTCTTCTTGAAATGTAATCAGTTTGTTGCGCATAAAATCCATAACTTCAACAGCAAAATTATGACCCTCTTCAGTACCGATATTTTTTCCAAACAGGTTTAGACAAGCCTCATTCATACCGATGAGACCGATAGTTGAAAAGTGATTTTTCCAATATTGATCGAACCGCTCTTTAATATCCCGCAAATAGAATTTAGTGTATGGATAGAGATTATTTTCAGTAAATTTTTCCAGAATTTTTCGCTTTATCTCCAGGCTGTTTTTGGCTTTTTCCATCAGGATTTCAAGGTTTTTATAAAATTCTTTTTTCGTTTTGGATAGAAAAGCGATTCTGGGCATATTGATGGTTACAACACCGATAGAGCCTGTAAGAGGATTAGCTCCAAAAAGTCCTCCTCCTTTTGCTTCCAGCTTCCTGATATCCAAACGCAAACGGCAGCACATAGAACGTGCATCATCAGGGTCCATATCTGAATTTACAAAATTGGAGAAATAAGGAATTCCATATTTTGCGGTTGCTTCCCAGAGATATTCCAGAGTGGGATTGTTCCAATCAAAATCTTTTGTTATATTATAAGTTGGAATTGGAAATGTAAACACGCGTCCTTTGGCATCACCTTCACTCATGACTTCCAGGAAAGCTTTGTTTATGAGATTCATTTCCTTTTGGAAATCACTGTATGTTTCCTTCATTAATTTTCCACCGATAACAACCTGTTGATCTGCATAAATTGAAGGAACAACCAGATCCATTGTAATATTCGTAAAAGGAGTTTGAAACCCGACACGAGTTGGTACATTCACATTAAAAATAAATTCTTGAATTGCTTGCTTAACTTCTTCATAACTTAATTTATCATACCGAATGAATGGTGCCATGAGTGTATCAAAATTGGAAAAAGCCTGAGCACCGGCAGCCTCTCCCTGAAGAGTATAAAAGAAATTCACGATTTGACCTAATGCACTGCCTAAATGTTTAGCAGGACCGCTCTGGATTTTTCCTCTGGCCCCTTTAAAACCAACCATAAGCAAATCCATCAAATCCCAACCGACACAATAAACCGAAATCATTCCCAGATCGTGAATATGAAAATCTCCGTTAATGTGCGTTTCTTTAATTTCAGGTGGAAATATTTTATTGAGCCAGTAAACTTTACTGATTTCCGAAGCAATGTAATTGTTCAATCCCTGAAGAGAATAAGCCATATTGCTGTTTTCTTTTACCTGCCAATCGAGTTTCTCCAGGTATTGGTCAATCAGGCTTATCTCAGCGTTAGCAATGATTTCACGAATTTTCGCATGTTGGTCGCGATAAATTATATAAGCTTTGGCAGTTTTTTTATACGGTGATGTAAGAAGGATTTCTTCTACAATATCCTGAATTTCTTCAACTGTGGGAACTTCCCTTTGTATGATTTGATGAGAAAGATTAATAACTTTAATCGTTAGATTTTTTGCAATCGGTAAACCAAATTCTTTGGTGATTTCACCAGCTTTTAAAATTGCACTTGTAATTTTATTTGCTTCAAATTTTACAATTTGACTATCTCTTTTGATGATGAACTTAAACACTAACCACTCCGATTGATACGATACTTTTGCAATTCATACGATAATAGGCTTAGAAATTCTAATAGTGACCGTTAACTTTCTTATCGTTAAGAAGTTAAGTACCCAAAACTGATTTTCTGACTATCATAATACAGGTTGCTTACCTCTTAAAATTTAAACAGTTAGATATAGTGTCAAATGAAAAATTATTTTAACCTGTCTTTTAACTTTAACTTACGTTCTTAACTGATTGAAATATAAGGTAGAAAGCAGCAATAAATTTTTTTTATTTTTGGAGTAGCCGAGTCCCTCGGCTTTTTATGCATTTGTGACGAGAGACTCGTCACACTCCATACCGGCGAGGGACTCGCCGACTCCATATAAAATTATGGTTCACTCACTTTTACTTTATCAAATTTGTATTTCTTCATTAAAAAGAGCATTTCATTTTCATCCTTTTCAAAATAATCTTTATAACTACAAAATATATAATCTTCACTATTTTTTACATACCCGTGTTTTACCGGATTATAATGAATATAATTAAATCTGGCATAAAAGGAATTTTCCGAAGTTATCACTGTATCCCAATATTGATACCAAACCTGCCTGCCAATTTGATTATCCATCTTATTAATGGAAATTGCTGTAAATCGGTGAATATCAGCAATAATTTTTGATAGTTTATCTGCACTATCTTCTGAATTCATTAGTAAATGATAATGATTATCCGCCACAAAATAGGCAATCATTTTCCATTCATTTCTATCAATGAAAAATCAAGAACATCGGAATGTTCAGCTTGCTGATCTTCCGATTGTACGGGCAAGAGCTCCTTTACATTCCGAAGATTCGACAAGTCGAAACATTCGGAAGTTAGGTATAGTTTCATAGGAGCAAAATCTGCTTTCTTTCATCATCATAAAACGGTCTTATGTTTTTTAATGTATGAGCAGTTATAATGTAATATGTATTATTCATGAAAAGATGTGCAGGTGAATGTTTGTAATTTGTAAATTCTTTGAAATTCTTTTTAATGTCGAATAACATTTTATTACCTTCTTTATGGAGTAGCCGAGTCTCTCGGCTTTAATATTTTTCGGCGACAGAGTCACCGACTCCAAAATCAATAAAATCTATAATCGATTGAGGAAATAATTTTATTATCAAATACAAACTCAGACCAGACTTTCAGAGTTTCCAAAGCCATTCTCTTTTTGGCTTTTTTTGTGAACGAACCTGTGTGAGGAGTAAGTAGCACTTTATTAGATTTTGCAAATTCCTTAATTTTCCAGGGTTCGGAAGAGAAAACATCTAAAGCAGCTCCCAATAAAGTTCCTTTTTGTAATCCCATTTCTATTGCTTTTTCTTGAACAATTTTTCCACGTGCTGTGTTGATTAACCAAATCGGATTCTGAAATTTTTGGAGAGTTTTTAAGGAAAAATAATTTCGTGTTTCACGAGTTAAGGGACAATGAAAACTGAGCATATTACACCATTCGAGTCCGGTTTTATAGGAAGTTTCTACAACCTTTTTGTGCTCCCATTCTTCTGGAGTTAAATAAGGATCTACAGCCAGAACATCAGCTCCCAGATTCAGAAGAGTTCTGGCTACACGAGTTCCCACTCTTCCCAAACCAACAATAAGAACCTTCAAATCCGATATTTCCAGGTTCTCAGAAAGTTGTGATTTCCAAGAGCCATTTAACATCGATTCTTTTGCTTTTTGATGTTGTTTTATCAAAGCAAAAACAAATGAGATTGTATGCTCATAAGCAGAAAAAGCGTTTGCTTCGGGAGTATTGCAAACTACAATATTCCTTTTCTGGGCTTCTTTAATATCGATATTATCAACTCCTGTGCCGGCACGAATGATTAATTTTAAATCCGGAAATTCATCAAAAAGTTGTTTGTTAAAGTTTGTGTTTGTACGGATAATTATTATCTCAGGTTTTTCAATAGTATCATGATATTTTTTATAAAAAAAGTTGCTCCAGCCATTTTCTTTAACTTCATGCCAGAATAAATCCGGCATCGGCTCTAATACTAAGGTTTTCATATTATTACTTTAAATCCATTTTTAGATATTCATTTTTATAAGACAGGTAATTTCTCGAAGAATAATAGATCAATTCAATATCTTCTTCAGTTAATTTTCTCACTGCTTTTGCAGGTGTTCCCATGATGAGACTTCCCGGAGGAAATTTTTTGTTCCTAGTTACAACCGAGCCAGCAGCAACAATAGATTCTCTGCCGATTTCAGCTCCATCTAAGATGGTTGCACTCATCCCGATCAAACAGGCATCATGAATAATACAACCGTGTAGCATTGCTTTGTGTCCGATAGTCACATCGTTTCCAATAATGGTGGGGAAACCATCACTCATATCTGCTTTTGTGTAGTGCCACACATGGATCATACTCAAATCCTGAATGCTGGTTCTGTCTCCGATTTTGATGAAATGGATGTCTGCTCTTATCACAGCTCCAAACCAGACAGAGCTGTCTTCTCCGATTTCGCAGCGACCAATAATCTGGGCACTGGGAGCAATCCAGACTCCTTTACTGATTTGAGGTTTAAATTCTTTAAAATTCAATAGCATTTTGGAAATCCATGATTTTATTAAACGTCTTAAAATGTGTTTTAGAAAGCTCTGTCAGTTTCTCCTTTCCATATTTTTCTACGATTTTTCTGCCAACATTCAAAACATTTTCAGAAGCACCTTTGGGCAATTCCATTCCAAATTCTTTTGATAAACGGTCTAAATTTTTGATGAAAAGATATCTGGCAATAATAGAAGCTGAAGCAACTGCCAGATCTTCCTCAGCTTTGATCTGATGCTGTAATTTAATTTTATTGAGATCTTTCAAAGATGATAAAAGAGTCGAATCACTGGCAAATTTATCAACAACTGCGCCTTCAAAATTATGCTTTTCCTTCAAATTTAAAATCACACGGGCATGCATCCAGGCAAGCATTTCATTAAGTTTCTTTCCCTGTTGTCGAAATTTTTCATAAAGCTCATTATACTTTTTAGGATTGAGCATCACAACTTCAATATTTTTAGAAAAATTCCTGTATAATTGTTTAGCGATTTTTATTACTTCAGATTGTTTGAGAAGTTTGCAATCTTTCACACCAAGTTTTTGAAGTTCAGGAAGAGATTCTTCTGTAGCAATAAATCCGCAAACCACAAGTGGACCGAAAAAATCACCTTTCCCGGATTCATCGGTTCCAGCCCAGATTTTCCATTTGTGAGAAATTTCGATGGGTGAGACGTTTTGATGTAAAATTCTTTGTAAAACAGGTCGTAATCTATTTTTCGGAGAACCACCAATTACAGTCGAAATTCCCTTTTTTGCAGAATAATAAATGTTTATGGGAATTTTTTCTTCAGCTTTGAAGAACTTTAACTGTACTCCGAAATTAATCTCTTTCTCATCATCTAAGATTAAACCGGTTTTTTCAGCTTTCTTAAGAAGTTCAGAGACAAAATTCAACAATTCAGGTTTCATTTACATCTACCGTAAAACGACCAGCTTGGTCGCTAACATTTGAACCTGCCGAAAAACGTACATCTTGGTCACTACTATTCTCGACCTGGCAGGTCGATATACTTAATTTCCTAAATCCGCATGCTGTCTACAATTTTTACGCTTCCAAAAACTACATCTATTTTTAAAGTCAGATGGTTTCCTTCTTCGGAAAAATTATCCGATTTATAAACTGTATCTCCAAAAACACCCACAGTTCGATCTGGAAGTTTACCCTCTGCAAAAACCGTGCTGACTTTTATGATTGTGGGAATTTCCGGATTCAAATGAATAACTGCAGAACCAAAGATAATATCAGCATTTGCATAAACACTTTTTTCAGAAATATCCACATTTGTAAGATCAATTTCACTGCTTCCAAAAATGATATTATATTCGTTTTTGAATTTTGAAGAGCCAAGTTTTGCACTATTAAAGATAACAGTGTTTGAACTGGTTTTAAATCCGAATCCTCCAAAAAGCAATTTCAAACCCCAGTAAATAACAACCAGGGCAAAAATGATTCTGAAAACCGGAATATCAATTTTAAATATTGCTTTTACGATAAGTGACAAGCCCCAAATGATTAATAAAGCACCCCAGAATAAAGTCATTCTCACCTTTCCTCCTTGTTTATTTATTTTCCATTATTAGCCGCTAAGAACGCTAAGTTTAACTTTTATCTTTTAACCACAAAGACACAAAGCTCTTTACTTTTGTTCATTTTCAATTATTTTTTTATCCACCTCATCCCGACCTTCTCCTATCGAGGAGAAGGAGAACAATGCCCAGTCCTAAATAAGGTTGACACATTTTTTCCATTATTAGCCGCTAAGGACGCTAAGTTTCTTTAAGTCCATTTTTAATTTATAATTCATAATTCATAATTTATAATTCATAATTCATAATTCATAATTTTAGTTTAGATATCCTTATAATACTTATCCATCCTATCTTTAACAATCTTGATATATTTACGCGTTTCTTCCCAGGGAATGTCTTTATGCAATTTTTTATACAATTTATCGCTGTCCATAGTATTTAAATCATCCATCATTTTATCCCATTTTTTCTGGCTGATCTTATTCATTTTTCCTGTCATTGCTTTATAAACACTTCCCGGTCCGCCATTATAGCTGCAAATAATAGCCCAATATTGATTTGTCTTATTTTTAACTTTTGGCCATTTGTTATCTGCCAACCAGCGAATATAACCAATTCCCATTTCCATGTTTGTTCTGGGATCGTAAAGCTGTTTGGAATTTGGTTTTCCTCTCTTTTTGAAGAGTGCATAATTCATTGTTTGTCCAGCATATCTGGGAACAATCTGCATCATACCATAAGCATTTCCATGACGATTGTATGCTTTGGGATTATAAAAAGATTCCGTGTGAATGATTGCCATTGCCACTTTTGGTTCAACGTCGTGTTTCTTACAAAATTCCTCGATGGCAGATTTGAATTTTTCAACTCGTGTCTTTATATTATTCGGCATCAGATTCAGAGATATTTCATATTTAATCTGCTTTTTGCCGTCTTCATTTACGAAGACTTTAGTTGTGGCATTTTTAACAATATCTTCAGCTAATTGTTCAATTTCCTTTTCTTTGATGGGTTCATTTTTTTTTACTGGATTTTGCACTTGATCTTTCAGAATCGGCTCGTTTGTTACTTCATCTTTTTCCTTTAGAATGGAAATTAACTGCTCCTTAACGATCTCTTTTGCTTTTTCTTCCTGTTTTTCCTTTTCTTCTTTGGTAGTAGTTTCTTCCACTACAGCAGCTACTTTGATTTCGTCCTTTTCAAAATCCACCTGGCTTCGTCCGGAAAAATCTGCATTATAACTAACCCATTCTTTGGGAGTTGATTCCACAAATTCGTTCCACAACTTTTCGATTTGATCTTTGTACTGGATAAAAAGAGAATCCTGTTGTTTATAATAATTAGCTTCAGCCAGCTTCTCCTTTTCCACATATCCGGAATACTCCTGTTCCTGCTTTTTTTGATATTCCTCGAAATCAGTTTGTGCCCAGCAAACCAATCCTAAAACTATTAGGATAATTACAATTGAACTTTTTTTCATCTCTCCTCCCTTATAGGATTAATACCTATTTTTTTCTCATTGATGTAAACAGATTTCATTGATGTAAACTGATTAAGAATATAATCATTTTTAAGTTTATCAATTTCAATCAAATTTATCAGTCTTAATCAATGTTTTTTTTTCTCATTGATGAAACAGATTTCATTGATGTAAACTGATTAAGAATATAATCATTTTTAAGTTTATCAATTTCAATCAAATTTATCAGTCTTAATCAATGTTTTTTTTTCTCATTGATGAAACAGATTTCATTGATGTAAACTGAATATGAATATAATCATTTTTTAAGTTTTTTAGTTTATCAATTTTAATCAAATTCATCAGTCTTAATCAATGTTTTTTTTATTAAAATTTCTAATCTTCCCTTTATTTTTTTAAATGTTTCCCTGTAAAAAGAAACATCCAATCCATAAGGATCATCGATATCAATAGAAAAATCGCAATATTCCGACAACGTGAAAACCTTATAAACAGCATTCAGCTCAAGCTCAAGCAATCGCTGTTTATGCTTTTCTGTCATTGTTAAGATAAGAAAGCTATCTTGCACTATTTGCCTGTTCACTTTCTGAGAAATATGCTTAGATGCGTCAATATTATTTTCAGTAAGAACTATGCGAGAGCCTTTGGAAATGGGAAATCCTCCCTCTAAAAATCCTGCGGAACTCACTCGAAAAGCGAGATGATTTTTTTTCAGCATCTCTTTTGTCAGATATTCTGCCATAGGACTGCGGCAGATATCTGCTGTGCAAATGAACAAGATTTGGGGAAACTGATAGGATTCCTTTATTTTTTGGAATCCAATGCTGCCTTCACGAATACAGGAAAGTTTATTATCAGAAAAATCGATTATTGTGGAAGGAGCAATTTCTTCTTTTTCTTCATTTTTAGGAAGGATAGCAAAATCGAACCAATTCTTTTTCTCTTTTAGAATCTGTTTAAGATCATTTATCGGAGACTCATTTGATACATTTATGCTCGTGCTGATAATCGGTTCATTTATCTGTTTGATGAATTGCCTGAGAAAACTGCTGGCAGGAATGCGAAAAGCAACTTTATTATTAAATACGACATTGCTTAATTTATTGTTTTTCACATCCAGTAAAACCGTTAAATTCCCGGACCAGTATTGCTGTAGAATCCTCCAGATTTTCACATCTGGTTGCTCGCAGAATCTATCTAACCAGTCCAGTTCCGGAATAAGAACGATGTAACCTTTATTTTCCGTTTTTTGTTTTAATTCATTAATTTTCTGGATTCCTCTTTTGCTGAAAACAGAACAGCCAATCCCGAACATATTACCCGTGAAATGCAGAAATACAGAATTCTCAAAATATTTAACTTTTGAAATTTTATTATAAATTTTCATAATTGAGTCCACTATAAAAAATCAGATTTAAGTTTTTGGAAACCGTTAAAACGGTTAAGATATTTTTCATTTTTCATTAACCACCAACTTAAGTTGGTGGTTAATAAGAAGATAGTAAATTTCAACCGATTCATCGGTTTCCAAATATTAAATGATTTTTTTAACATATTCCTAATTACACCCTTTTAGAATAAATTCATAACTTCTTTTTACAGCACAAAATTATAAATAATATTAACTGCTTAATTAAGCAAGAAAAAAATATTTGACAGGAAAAAGATGTTTCACTTTTCTCTGCATAGTTTTCTAACTGAAAATAATTGATAAAATGGATTTATATTTTGAAGCGAAGATATAAGGTTCTTATCTTGCTGAGTTTCGCAAGACAAGAACGAGTTAGTGCTTTTTATTAAAAAATGTTGTATTGAGGTTAAAATATGGATAAAATAGAAATATCGAGTACATCGACAATTTTAAGACTTTCTGTTTCAATTGTAATTGTTATTGCTGCTTTATTAAGTTTTCTTTTTGTTTTTAATGATTTTCTCGACAATAAAATTGATAGTAAAATTACTGATACTGAATATATTTATAAATTATCAAAAACCCTACGTCCATTTTGTATTTTTAATAAAAAAAATGGAGTCATATTTTATGATCATGGAATTTATAAAGTTCATATAGATAGTATTAAGATTAAATATAATACATCTAAAAAAGATAGACAAGATGAAATTTTCGTTTATACAAAAAATTATTTACAAATCGCTCCACTTATTGAATATATCGGACCAAATGTTGTTGTTATTTATAAACCCGAAAGATTCAAAAATAATGTATGGCTGTATAATTTTAAAGAATTAGCCACTCATACAACAAATAGACAATTTGACGAATTTTTTAGGTTAGAAATTTTAAAATGATTAATTTTTTTTCGCTATCTTTAAAAAAGCGATATAAACTGCATTCGCTAACGACATTAAGCGATTAGGCGCATCGCAGAAACGAAGGACAGCAAGTTTTTAAGATAGAACCTCTAAAATGAGGGAAATGATGGAAAAAGTTACATTTGTGAAACCAGAAAATAATTATATGCTAAACATAAAATTATCAAATGGTAAATCCGGATTTTTCAATGTAAAACCCTATTTGAATAAAGGGATATTTCAAGAATTAAAAAATCAGGAATATTTCGGATTAGTTAAAATTGCCTTTGGTGGAGTTGTGTGGCCAAATGAACAGGATTTTAGTGCTGATACAATCGAGTATGAGATGCAACATTAGAAATTTGTTTATCAATCGCTTTCACACGGATAAAATAAAGCTGAGCTGCAACGCTTTGCATCATTATTTTGCTAGTGAAGCGAGGCATAAGAAAACGGATTTTATGAAATGAGCTTCTTTTCAATTGACAGATGGCAACATTAAAAGAATATTTCGATAAAGATTTTTCATATATTCTTAGCACTCATCAATCACAAAAACTAAACTCTACCGATGGAAAAATTGATATTGAAGTAATTGCCCGCGTTCACCTCGATTTTAATTCTAATACTAAGTTTATTTCTTTTTTTGTGCCAGATTCGGATAGAACATTCGATATATGTATTTCATTGATCAAAAATCCTCAATGGGCTCTAAAGGTGTCAAATGGTGTTTTGGTAAAATCAGGATTTGTTGGGGAATATCTTTCAAGCTCATCTGAGTTAAAATTTTCTAGTGTCAAGTCAATCCTCAATTGACGGATAAAGTCGTTTCAATTTAATTCTTGCATCTTTAGTTGTGAATCTCCAATTCACTTTAGATTTTCTCGAATTTCTATAATTTTGCCAATGTATCACTTCTTCTTGGATTGTTTTTATGTCGTCGATTCTACGATTTAAACATTGTTTTTGAAGAACATTTAATTCAATTTCAGCTACATTTAACCAGCTACCGTGTTTGGGTGTAAATATAAATTCAAATCTATCCCAAAGACTCTTTGCTTCTTCAGGTTGGAAAGTCTCATAAAAGGCTGAAGCTGAATGAGTAGAATAATTATCCATTACTATTGTTATTTTCTCTGCATCAGGATAATCGGATGATATTATCTTCATGAAATGTGACCAATCTTTTTTGGTTTTCCTTTCTGTTATCTCTATGATTCTCTTTCCATTTAAAGGTTCTGAAGCTATAAATATATTACACATACCATTACGCTTGTATTCGTAATCATACTTTTCCGTCAACCTGTCTTCATCTTAATCGGTGTTCTTGTCTCTCCAATTAACTGCTTTGGTGATTCATCCATACATACAACAGGATGTTTTTCTGAATATGGTCTTTTATAAACATCTATAACCCGTTCCATATTAGCTACAAAATTACTATTCTGCTTGGGAGGTATTATCCAACCTACGCTTTTCCAAGGCTTAAGTTCGTTTTTTTTAGAACCTGTCTTACGGTTTCGTGGGAGATGCTGTCTATATAATCAAGCACAACCATCTTATCAGCTAATAACCTTAATGACCACTTTGCAAATCCCGCCGGAGGCTCACTGCAACTCAACGCTATTAAATGAGCTTCCACTTCTCCATCTGCTTTCTTTTCGTATATTCTTGATGATTTCTTCCCTGCTAAACAGATTTCAAGACCTTCTTCTACAAAACATTTTTTTACTCGATCAATGGTTCGCATTCCGATTTGCAAGATTTCGCAAATAGCTGTATTGACGGATTTCTTAGAATGCTCGCCTTCATCACAGTTAAGCAGTATTAACGAATTCCTGATCTTACGTGATTTATGATTCCCTTTTTTTGTGATTTCTAAAAGCATCTCTCGCTCTTCGCTCGTTAATGTTACTTTATATTTTATCATATAATCATCCTTATGTTTTGAGGACAACTATATTTTCTTACTACGTCATGTCAAGCTTGACTTGACACTAGTCGAATGTTCATTTATGTTGATAGGGCTTTTGAAGATCATGAAAAAGACAGGTTAAAAAGTTTTTCTAAAGAATCTGGAATATCATTAATAATCAGAGACCAAAAATATTCAAGTGCCAGATCAACATTAGAAAAACCATTAGCATTTATATCCCATGACTCATGTAATAAGGACGAAATCGCAAGACCTCTTGCCATACATCTTTCAAAAATGATGTGTCCTGTTTGGTTTGATGAGTTTTCACTTACAGTAGGAGATAATCTTCGAGAGTCAATTGAGAAAGGACTAAAAGAATGCAAGAAATGCGTTCTTATTCTAACAAAAGAATTCATTGCAAATGACGGATGGTCTAAAAAGGAATTTAATTCAATTTTCACACGTGAAGTATTGGCGAAAGAGAACATCATTTTACCTGTATGGCATAATGTGAATGCAAAGGATATTTATGATTACAGTCCAAGTTTAGCAGACAAATATGCAGTACGTTGGAATTTGGGCGTTGAAGAAGTATCAAGACGGCTTTATAGTGCGATTATGGCAAAGTAATATTTTGCTATGAGGGCATTTCACCGGACTGCGAAAATCTGATGGTTTTCACTGTTTGGAATATTTTCAACAGTTTCTGAAATAGAAAAAACAATTGAAAAAAAAAAATAGAAAGAGGAATTAAATGAAAACAAAAATGGTAATTGCTATTCTGGCAATATTCGTACTTATTTCATGTTCAAGCGATCGGACGTTCAAGGAAATCAAAATCAAAGGGAATGATATAGAAAAAATTAACATCATGGGCTTTGGAACAGGAAAGTCTTTTGCAAGTGATGAAATAGCCAAAGATAAAGCCAGAGCTAATGCTTCAATGAATTTAGTGGATCAGGTTTCCGGACGAGAATTTGTATATGAAAAAAGCAATGGTTCCGTCAAATTCACAACAAGGTCAAAGGGCTCTTTAAAGGATGTTCAGGAAGTAGAATCTTATAAGCTGGGAGATAAAAAATATCTTACTGTATTATCTTCGCCAATAGATATGGAAGATATCGATGTAGAAAAGGCATTGTTATTAGAAACCAGTTTTCGAACAGAGAATTTGGAAAAATCTTTAGCAGAAAAATATAAGAAGGCTATTGAAGAGATTATCGAAAAAAAGTATCCTGAAATTGATAGATTAGAAGGAAGATTATATTTATCAGATATAAATATCTCAGATTATGAAGGAAAAACTGACTTTGAAGTAACAATAAGAATTCTAATAATTATTTCGTGAACTGATTGTGAATAAAGAGCATATTCTTCCTGATGCGGATGAGTTTAATCATTAAACAAAGAGTATTATTTTTCAACCGTATCATCCGTTTCTAAAATAGAAAAAAATTGAAATGAATATTCGAAAGTCTATTATACTATTTGCGTAAATGTTTATTTAAACCAACCGAATTTATTATTTTTTTCATTGGGATGCTCGCATAATAATTTCAATTGACAAAATATTCCATCCAAAAAGAAAAATTCACAAATAAAAAAAAGTAAAGATTTATTGAATGAGGAAAAATTATGAAGGATTCAATAAGGATAATTATAACCGGTGGGACGTTTGATAAAGAATATAACGAAATTACAGGTGAGCTCTATTTCTCTGAATCTCATGTTCCCAAGATGCTTAAACTGGGAAGGTCAAGGTTAAGTGTCAACATCAGAACTCTGATGATGGTGGACAGCAATGAGATTAGCGAAGACGATAGAGAAACCATTGCCAAGAATTGCAGGAATGCAAAGGAAAACAGGATAGTTGTTACACATGGAACCGACACAATGGTTGATACTGCCAGGATAATAGCAGAAATTGTGGAGAATAAAACCATTGTGATAACCGGTGCAATGGTACCGTATACTTTTGGAAGTTCAGACGGTCTTTTCAATCTTGGTAGTGCGATAGCGTTTGTCCAGACGCTTCCTGCGGGGATTTACATTGCCATGAACGGCAGATATTTCCTTTGGGATGAAGTTAGAAAGAATAAAAAATTGGGTGAGTTCGAAGAAATAAAGTAGTCTTTTAAGATTTCAAACTTACCAACAAGTTGTCGTGAAAATACTTAATTAAATGGCTAATTAGTCCCGACGAGTAGTGACTAATAAAATATCAAAATCCAAAACACAAATTACAAATAAAAAACAATGATCAAAATTTCAAATTCAAAACAAATTAAAGCATCTGTTTGTTTGTTTTTTTCATCATTTGTATTTGGAATTTATTTGTTTTTTGGGATTTGTTGTTTGTAATTTTCTTTAACTGCTAAGTTATTTTAGAAACGCTATACTTCCATCACTCCAGGTATTCCAGAGGATTTACCGGAGTTCCTCTTTTTCTCAGTTCAAAATGTAAAACCGGCTGCTCCACCAAACCGGTAGAACCGGAAAGAGCAATCACCTGATTTTTGTTTACATTATCACCTTTGGAAACCAGTAAAACGCTGTTATGAGAATACAAAGAGAAAAATCCGTTTTTATGGTCAATAATCACCATTTTACCTGAATTTCCATAACGCTCTGCAAAGGCAACAACTCCTTCTTCCACACACACAACTTCAGCACCTTTATCCACTCCAATATCGATTCCATTATTAAAGATCGTAACATTATAAGAATCGCTTTTCTGTTCTCCGAAATGTTTCAAAATTTTTCCTTTTACAGGCCAGATTAATCTGGGAGTGGAGAATTGGAATGAATAATCCGGAGCTACAATTTCTGCCTGCAATTTTGCTATCAAATCATCCAGAGCTTTTGCTTCTCTTTCCAGTTCAAATTTCCATTTTTCAGCAGCTTTTTTTTCTTCTTGCAGCATCACAATATCACGCCCTAATTCATCTATTTTTTGGGAATATTGCTTTTTCTTTTTCTGCGTAACAGTTTTAGACCATTTAACATCCAGGTAATATTTCTCATCTTTTTTCTGCTTTTTCTCTAAATTTGTTTTTATTCTATCAAATTTGGAAACCTGTTTATCATATTCTTCTTTCTCTTTTGTTGTCTGTAAAATCAATGATGAAAATAGTTTGCTGTCAATTTCATATTCAGGAGATATCATTCCTTTGAAATGAGCTTCATATAATTTATTAAATTCCAGCTCACATAAGAAATCAAATATTTCTGATTTCGTTTTATTTTGAGATAATTTTTCTCCAGTTATATTCAGGTCTGTTTTGTTTCTTTCAACTTCTCTTTTTGCTTCGTTTTGAGTATTTTGTAATTTTTTTATTTTGGAATCTGCATCTTTCTTTTTATCTTCAAATTTATCGCGGTCTTTTTCAGTCTTTATTTTGTCTTGTTCAGTTTTTTTGATTATTTCTGTTTGAGTTTCAATCTGATCTTTCAGCTCTTCAAGATGCTCTTTTTTTTCATCTAAATTCTGAGCAGAAGAAATTATAAATATCAAACTAATAATAAAAGCAAAAATAATTCTCTTCATTAAATCCCTCAAAACATTCTTTTCTTCGAATGAATTTTAGTAAGATTTGTGTCAAGATTATTGTTTGCATTGCAAACTTTGAAAAGGTTTAAAAGTTTTTTTCTTCTTGCTGAACCTTTTCAAAGTTCAAGGTTAATTAAAGACTATTCAATATTATGTCCCTTCCGAAGCTTCCGAAAAAGAATTCTTCCTGTCAACCTGTCCGGGTGTCTTGTCTGGGCGTAGTGTAACGTAGCCTGAAGCGAAGCGAAGACTGAGATTCGGAAAGTTTCTCGAAAGCGAAAAAT
The DNA here is from genome assembly GCA_964457455.1 of uncultured Candidatus Cloacimonadota bacterium. GTDB lineage: Bacteria > Cloacimonadota > Cloacimonadia > Cloacimonadales > TCS61 > JABMPU01. The sequence continues at coordinate 5,268 of CAYWJN010000031.1, read as the reverse complement.
ATCCTTGAAAATGCTTCTTTCAGAAAACTTCTTCGTGCTTAGCACTTTCAAGGTTTCATCCCAACCCAGAACCCAGAACCCAGAACCTTGAACCCTGAACCCTGAACCCTGAAAGAGTCAAATGTATGAATGTTTGAAAGAGACTTTTTCAGGGTTTATCTGTATCCGAGAGTAAAAAATAAATTTACTCAACAAAAACTCTAATAGTTGTGATCGAGCTGTCATCTTCCTCAACTTCCAGGTAAAAAAGCTCTCCAATCTCACCTGAAGTTGCCATTTCAATTATCTCTTTCCAGTTAATTGATGAAAAATCAAAATTGGAATTCCCGAAAGAAGCATTTATTTTGCCATTCTTAGATAAAAAACTTATACCAATTTTTGCCAGATTTAATGGTATGGATAGGTTGACTTTCGGTTTTTCAGAATCTTCTTTTTTCACCTGTAAAACCAGTCTTTTTCCTTTTTTGATAACTTGTGTTTTTGGAATGAGAGCTTGTAAAAGTTTAGCTGCTTCTTCAGCAGAAATTTTGCCTTGCGAAACCAGATCAATTATTTTCCGTTTTTCATCCATTTTGTTTCTCCATCGCCTTTATCAATCTTTCAGCTTCATCTGCTGTGAGCTTTCCATCCTGAAGCATTTGCAGAATTTTCAACCGACTTCGCTCATTCACCATTTCCTTCTCCTGCTCGGAAAGTTCTTTTTTCTGCACTTTTTCTTTTACCTTATCTATCACTTTGGCAATTTCTTCGCCGGCTTTTTCTTTGAATTCATCATAGGAAAACGTATCCTGTACATTTTGGAATTCATGCTGCATATCAGTTATTACCTCAGAAACAATCGAGTTTATATCTGGCACATTAATTTTTATTAATTTTGCTTTTGCCTTATTAAAACCCTTTCGCGCTTGGTCGCGATATTCTTCGGGAATCTTATCTAGGGTCTTATCGAAGATATCTCCAACAAAACTGAAATTGAAACTTTTTGCTTTACCTTTGGAATTGAGCAGCAGAATGCTTCCCATCCGATTTTTTGCCGAGATTTTCACGTTTCCTGAACCTTTTATCATTTTAAGAATTTGCTCATTTCCTTCCTGATGACGTTCATAATTTCCCTGCAGTCCAACATGAAATTTTCCCATCCTGTTTTGTGCTTCGATCTTATATGGAATTTCCTCAGGAATAACAAGGTGAACTTTGCCATTATTATTCTCAAACCTGAAATTCCCTTTTTCTATTGGATTGAATTCATAATAGATTCCGCCATTTTCATTTATTATTTCCGCTTGTACGAATCCTGCATCCAAAATCCGAATCATACCATTTTTATGTTCGAGTGTTAAAGTGCCTTTAGAATCAACTAATTTTATCGCTCCATTTTTGGATTTCAGTTTCAAATTTCCATCACATTTAATCATTTTAATCGCACCGTTTTCAGTGAAAATATCTGCATCACCCTTACATTCGATGATTTTAGTTGCTCCATTTTCAGTCTTACAAATCATATTTCCATTCACATGATCCAGCTTGATAGCTCCATTCTCAGCATTCAAGTTCTGATCTCCAAATAAGTTCCGAACTGAAATAGCCCCGTTTTTTATTTCTGAATTGATTTCTGTGAGAGTGGGGACTTTCAAAATTAATTCCGAATGTTTTATCTCCACATCCTTTGGCACAGCGATTTTGATATTTAACTTATTTTCTTTTGAATTGAAATCTGTTTCTACGATCTTTTCAATTTTAATATCTTTGTTTCCAGCTTTTTCAAGTTCGAATTTTACCTCAAATTCTGAGGTTTCATTTTCCCAACCGATTACCTCTAAAGATAGATTTTTCGAGTAAAATTCTACCTTCAGGTTGCTTTTTGTTTCAAATTCATACTTTTTGTCGATTTTAATCATGGTTAACTCCTTTGTTCAATTTTTAAGATTGCTTCATCCACAGTGAGATTTCCCTTCTCAATCTCAGCCAGGATGTCTTCGGAAATCACTGTTCTTTCCTGTTTTTTGGATGGACAGAGAATTGCAGTAACATCTGCTAATTTGTTTTTCACTGTAGGATAGGATATTTTCAGGATTTTCTCCACCTCTTTAATATTGCCCTGACAACAAACGAAAACCTTCACGAACTCTTGTTGTGCAGGAGTAAGAGCTGCAAAATCTCCCACTCCGAATTTACCTTTGATTGAAGTCTCGCAGTTGGGGCAGCGATATTCTACTATTTCCAAAGTAGAATTGCACACCGGACATTGTTTTAAACGCTTATTCATTTTTACCTCCAAATTCTGGAGCGAAATTATATTCAATATTAATATTGTCAAGAACAAAATTAATTAATTTAATATTTGTATTAATTATATTAAGTTTAGATATTCTTATTGGTAAGATTATTTGTTTTATTCTTATTTGGAGTAGCCGAGTCCCTCGGCTTTAATCTTTTTCGGCGACGGAGTCACCGATTCCAAAACGGCGAGGGACTCGCCGACTCCAAATCAAATTATTTCAAAAGCAGCATTTTCTTACTTGCTTTAAATTTACCATCGACCAATAATCGGTAAAAATAAATTCCACTTCCAACAGGGTGATTTTTATCATCTTTTCCGTTCCAGGATATGGAGTAGCTTTTTTTGGAGTAGCCGACTCCGTCGGCATAATACGGCGAGAGACTCTCCGACTCCAAATTTCCCAAAATCCTTATCTTTTGCCCCTTGATATTATAAATCACAATCTCTGCGTTCTCAGCGTTCTCTGCGTTGAAATAAATAATTGTAGCAGGATTAAAGGGATTGGGATGATTTCCTAATTCGTAATTAGTAATTTGTAATTCGTAATTTTCAGTAGAAACCTGTATTTGTCCTTCGCCAATTAAGAAAATTTCCACTTCCGGGTTTTCAGGGTCATTACTAAGAATAGTTAGGGTGTCTGTAATTATGCCTTCATAAGTTGGAGCGAAAGTAACGTTAATCCTTTGGATAGATCCGGGCTCCAAATTAAAACTTGAAGGACTTACTGAATATTCGTCCGTATTTGTGTGAGCATTTGCTGCTAAAATTCCATATCCGATATTTGATACTGATAATGCGAGTAAGCTGTCTGAGCCAATGAATACAGAGCCAAAATTTAAAGAATCTGTTGAAACGGAAATTTGTGGAATTCCCAATTCTCCTTCACCAACCAGTTCAATTTGAATCTCCGGGTTTTCAGGGTCATTACTCAAAATTGTCAGAGTGTCTATGATGACTCCCTCATAACTGGGAGTAAAAGTAATTTCAACATTCAGGGTTTCTCCGGGTTCTATACTGAAAGGACAATGACTTACTGAATATTCGTCTGTGTTGGTGTAAGCGTTTGCGGTTAGAGTTCCATTTCCTAAATTTGAAACCGTGAGGGTGAGCAAGCTGTCTTCTCCGATATACACAGTGCCAAAATCTAAAGGTTCTGTTGAAACTTCAATTTGTGGGATTCCGAATATGGTTAAAATTACAGGATTAGTCCAGTTGGACAGAGAATTATGGCATTCCTCGTTGAGAAAGAACCATTGGTCGGCTGTTTGAGCGCGGACTTGGTATATACCAGGTTCAGTCCAGGAATAGGAGAATTCTAGCGTGGTGCCAGAAACAACGAGTTCAGTCCATTCACTAAATTCACCATTACCCCAATCAATGTGCACAGAGAGGCTGTCGTTATCGGGCTCAGAAGTGATGACGGAAAAGGTTAGGACTTCCCCTACTATGGCCTCGTTTAGGCCACTTAGGGTTTGTGGCTGACTGACCTGAGGAGTGTAATTCCATGTGTAGGTTTCGCAAATGTATTGTCCGATAGCCAAAACTCGTTCATCTTCCAAAGTCTCTGAAGAGCCGTTAGTTTTTGAGCCAGTCAGCGAAGCAGCAGTTTCCCATTCATTTGTTAAAGGATTGTATATTTCACAGGAATATGCAGATCCACTACCAATTTCACCTTGTCCGCTCATTACTAGGGTTTTACGATTCAATAAAGATTCGGAGCAGTGCCCGACTCTACTATTTTCTAAAGAGTCCGCATAAGTCCATTGATTCATTTGGAAATTGTGAATTTCACAGGATTTTAGAAAAATATTCCCATTAGTTCCGGCTATTACCATAACATCTCCATTACTCTGTGAATGAGATGTATGGCCATATCGAGGATCATTAAGGGGTGCAATTTCAGACCAAATTCCAGTATTGTAATCGTAAATTTCACAATACTGATAATTAGCATTTCCGCCACCGATTGCCATTACTCGTCCGTCAGTGAGTAGTTCTAAAGTATGCCAAAGTTTTGGATAAAAGCAAAAGCCAGTTAATGTCCATTCATTGGTCGTGTAATCATACAACTCGCAACCCTTATAATTGTTGGTATTATCACCGCCAACAACCAAAACTTTTCCATTTTGAAGTAAAATAGCTGCGTGATAATGTCTAGAAAAATTCAATGTTGTCAGTCCCTCCCACATTTCTGTTATTGGGTTAAATACCTCAGAGAATGCACTATATATAGCCAATATTTTTCCATCAGGTAATTTTGTTAAGGTAAAATTAGAAGCGGCATAACTCATTGAATCAGTTGCTACCCATTCGCCAGTTATTGGGTCATATATTGCACAGGAAGAAGTTTCGTAACAACCAATAAATCCTCCCGCAATTAATACTCGACCATCATCAAGAGTTATTGAAGGGAATTCAGAGTGGCCTGGATTTAGAGAACCGGTCGGTTCCCACATATCTCCTACCAAACAAACGGAGGAGAATAGAAGGAAAAATACGGTTAAAGCAAAAAATATCTTTTTCATGATAACTCCTTTTGGAGTAGCCGAGTCCCTCGGCTTTTTATGCATTTGTGACGAGAGACTCGTCACACTCCATACCGGCGAGGGACTCGCCGACTCCATATAAAATTATGGTTCACTCACTTTTACTTTATCAAATTTGTATTTCTTCATTAAAAAGAGCATTTCATTTTCATCCTTTTCAAAATAATCTTTATAACTACAAAATTTATAATCTTCGCTCTTTATAACATAACCATGTTTTACTGGATTATAATGAATATAATTAAACCTGGCATAAAAAGAATTATTTGAGGTTATCACTGTATCCCAGTATTGATACCAAACCTGTCTTCCGGAAAGGTTATCCATCTTATTAATGGTAATTGCTGTAAAACGATGAATATCAGCAATAATTCTTGATAATTTACCGGCACTATTTTCTGAATTCATAAGTAAATGGTAATGATTATCCGCAACAAAATA
>CAYWJN010000030.1:0-26054 GCA_964457455.1 uncultured Candidatus Cloacimonadota bacterium | reverse complement strand
AATAATGATCATATGAATATGATTTGGCATTACTTTATATTCCGCAATATCAATACTATTATAATGTTCTGGTATTTCTCGACATTTTGAATCAGCAATTTTACCAAGCTCATTTAACTCCATTTGTTCATTGGATATTTTACCGAAATATTCAACGAAATTTTTTGTGCAAATTGTAATATAGTAATATCCGGGAGTTGAATAGTCATAATTCTGTAATCGATTCTTTTTTCTTTTATTTAGTTTTTTCATTTGTCTTCTTTTGACAGTTCGATGAACTGTCACTACACACAACCACCAACGTAGTGGCAGAACATTGTTCTGCCTTTTTCTGACAGTTCAATGAACTGTCACTATGCTATTTCTTTTCTTCGATTTCTTCTTGAATCTTGGAAATAATTTCATCCAACTTAAAACTTCCCAAATCACCCTTCAAGTGGCGACGAACAGATACAGTTTCGGAATCTTTTTCTTTTTCTCCAACAATGAACATATATGGAATTTTTTTAACTTCTGCTTCCCGGATTTTGTAACCTATCTTTTCATTGCTGAAATCAATTTCACTTCTGATGTATGAATTCAAGAGTTGTGAATTTACAATTTTGGCATAATCTTCATATTTTTCTGAAATTGGAATCACTTTAACCTGAACCGGACAAAGCCAGATCGGAAAATTTCCTGCATGGTATTCAATGAGAGTACCAAAAAATCTCTCGATTGAACCAAGCAGAGCTCGATGAATCATAAACGGAGGATGTGGATTATTATCTGCACCAATATAATTCATGTTGAAGCGAGTAGGTAGATTGAAATCGAACTGGATGGTGGAACACTGCCAGGCACGATTTAGGGCATCTTTGATATCAATATCAATTTTGGGACCATAAAATGCACCAGCTCCTTCATCCAACCTATATTTTATCTCATATTTTTCCAGAGCTTTTCGTAATGATTCTGTAGCTTTATCCCAATCTTCTTTTTTGCCAACTGCTTTTTCCGGCATAGTAGAGAGCTTTATCTGGAAATCTTTAAAACCAAATGCTTTCAACATATCAAGCGAAAAAATCAAGACTTTCTCGATCTCTTCGTCCAATTGCTGCGGAGTACAGATTATATGAGCATCATCCTGAGTGAATCCACGGACGCGCATCAGTCCATGCAATGCACCGGATTTTTCATAACGATAAACTGTACCCATTTCAGCCCATCTCAAAGGTAATTCCCTGTAACTTCTTTTTTTGGAATTATAAATAATGATATGAAAAGGGCAATTCATTGGTTTGAGGTAATATTCCTGTTCATCAACACCAATTGGTTGATACATGCTTTCTGTAAAAAAATCGAGATGACCACTGGTTTCCCATAATTCTGATTTTCCAATATGAGGGGAAAAAACAATCTGATAACCACTTTTAAAATGTTGTTCTTTCCAGAAATCTTCGATTATTGAACGCATCATAGCCCCGTTGGGATGCCAGAGCACCAAACCTGCTCCAACTTCATCTGATATTGAATATAGATCCAATTCCTTTCCAATTTTGCGATGGTCTCTTTTCTTTGCTTCTTCCAAATCATGAAGATATTTTTTCAATTCCTTATTGGATGGGAAACTTATTCCATAAATCCTTTGCAGCATCTTGTTTTTTTCATCACCACGCCAGTATGCACCGGAAGTTTTAAGTAGCTTAATTGCTTTGACTTTTCCAGTGTGGGGAAGATGCGGACCACGACAAAGGTCTGTGAAATTTTCCTGAGTATACAAAGAGATAGTCTCTCCTTCCGGAATTTCTTTCAGAAGTTCAACTTTATAATCTTCTTTCATTTCAGTGAAAATTTTTATCGCTTCTTCTCTTGAAATTTCTTTTCTGAAATATTTAAGATTTTGTTTTGATAGTTCTTTCATCTTTTCTTCGATCTTAATAAGATCATTATCAGTAAAAGGGATTTCCTTATCAAAGTCATAATAAAATCCGTTTTCAATTGCCGGACCAATTGCAACTTTAATATCTGGAAAAAGTTCCTTCACAGCTTGTGCCATCAGATGGGCAGTGCTGTGCCAATAGACTTCCTGTCCTTCTTTACTATCAAATTTATTAAGTTCAATTGATGCATCTTCCGTTATTTTATAGTTCAGATCGACAAGTTTGTCATTGATCTTGGCGGTAATAACCTGCCTAGCCAATCCCGAACTGATGCTTTCTGCTATTTCCAAAGGGGAAATATTTTGTGGATATTCTTTAACAGAATTATCCGGGAAAGTAATATTTATATTCATCATAACCTCTCTTTTTTTTGATTTTTTTTAGGATTCTGCATGGTTTCTAACTTATTCTAAATATGTAAATTAAAACCTCATAAATCAACGAGATTACCATTTAGAGGTTATCTTCACTCAATTCATAGAATTAGCATATAATTCAAATTTTAGTTTCCATTATTTTCTTATCCACCTCATCCCGACCTTCTCCTATCGAGGAGAAGGAGAACAAAAAGCTTCCTCTCCTTTTAGGTATGAGTCGGCTTGCGAAGCAAACGATCTCAAGAGGATTGAGGTAAGGTTAGAAAACACTCTATTTTGCAGAACTATTTTTTTCTATTTGTTATGAGAATATAACTTTGTTAAAAATGAATGTTTATTCTCAAATTGATTAAACATTCTGAACCCTCCAAAAAGAAAATTTATTTGGTTCTTTCTAATATTTAGTGGATCAATATATTAAACATAAAAAATCTGAATATCCAATTTTTCTATCCACGAATTTTTGAAAGAGCCTAAAATAGTTTCCATCCGTGCAAATCTGTGAGCCACTATTTTTCATCCCTTTCTGCGATCATATCGGAAATCATTTTTGCTGCTTTATCGAGTGCCTGTTTAGGAGTCAGGATTCCTCTCAGCACTTTTTCAATAACATGCTCCTCTATATAGCTTCTTGTTTCAAACCATTCACTTATTTGCGGTTCGAAAGTAGCATAATTCAATTGCTCATAAACAGAAGCAATTTCAGGATTGTTTTTCAATCTTTCCTGGAGAGCTTTAACCTGAAAAGCACTCTTACGAACAGGCATATAATAAGTGAGTTCAGACCATTTAGCTGTCTGCGCAGTATCTGTAAACCATTTCACAAATTCCCAGGCAGCTTTTTCTTTTTTCTTATCTTCACTTTTGAATATGACAACATTTGTACCACTGATTATATTTTTCCGGGTATCTTTTGTAGGAATCGCAGTTACTCCGATATTAAAATCAACTCCGAGTCTTTTCATATAAGATATTGAAACACTCGAATCCTCATACATCGCTAATTTACTGGCCAGAAAATCATTTTGACCATCATATCCGGGAGAGAGATATGCTGTCTTATCTACATTCAAAAGATCGTTCAGAAAGTTTAGAGCTAAAACTCCTTGTTCGCTATTAAATAATGGAGTTTTATCATCTGGAGACATAATCTCACCGCCAGCTTGAAGCAAAAGATTCTCAAACTGCCAGGCACTGATTCGCAAAGTTGTTCCAAATTGATCAATTTTTCCATCTCCATCCTTATCAAGAGTAAGTTTCTGACAATAAGTCCTAAAATCATCCCAGGTAGTTGGTGGTTTATTGGGATCGAAACCATTCTGGAAGAAAATATCTTTATTGTAATATAAAACTCTCACACTCTTATTAAAAGGAAAAGAAAGCAATTTTCCATCGATGGTGTTGCATTTAATGAAAACAGGATAGAAATCTGCCAAATCATCTTCACCAAAATCAGGGTCTCCTTCAATGAAATCATCCATTGGAATAAGCACATCACCTTTTGCCATATTTGTAGTCCAGGCTTCGAATGCTTGAGCAACATTTGGTTGATTTCCTGTTTGGATGGATGCCATTAATTTTTGAGAAAGAGCTGTATAATTCCCCATGTTTATGGAAGTTATATGAATATCCGGATGAGTATCATTGAATTCTTCTACTAAAGTATGAAGTGCATCACCGAGCGGTCCACCCATTGCCTGCCAGAAAACGACTTCTGTTACTTCAGATGCTTTTTTCTCTTGTTTTGCACAACTTAATATCAATAATGATATAATCACAAAGATAAATATTTTTTTCATTTTCTTCTCCAGCAATTTTTTTTTGGCAAATTAAAAATAGGGATTTCAAAGTCAAATATTTTTTAGATTTTAATAATTTGTGATTGACAATCATATCTGAATAATATTTAAAACTTTCATGGTTTTGAAATCTTATAGGCATATTTCAGATTGGAGAATAAAATGAAAAAAACAGATTTCACAATTGCTATAGCATCAACAAAAAATCCTGCAAAAATTGCGATTGCAGTTGTCAAAGATAAAAATGATAAAATTAATATGATAACTTTGGAATGGTTTATGAGGACATCGATAAAACCTGCAATGTTCGCTATTTCTATTGGTCATACAAGATATTCTTATGGATGTTTGCAAAATTTCAGATATTTCAATCTGTGTATTCCTTCTAAAGAAATGGCAAAAGCTGCTGAGTTTTGCGGAACAAAATCCGGCAGAGATGTTGATAAACTAAAATTAATTAACCAGGATTGGTTTTATGGAAAATTGAAAAAATTGCCAATATTTAGAGACTCTCTGGCAAATTTTGAGTGTGAAGTTGTTACTCAGGTTAAAAGTGGAGACCATACAATTTATGTGGGAGAAGTGAAATATTCGTGGTTGAGTGAACACAAAAAAATCCTTCTATTTGAAGATATGTTTTAAGAATACTTGTAGGAATGGCAAATGAGGAACATTATAAAATTTGAAGGTTCGAAATCCATTATTCTAAGAGTATTAATTGTTTCATCTTTTTTGAAATCTCCATTAAAAATAATTAATTCTTCCAGATGTGAAGATGTGAAAACTTTTATTTTTAATTTAACCAAGTTGGGTTTTAATTTTCAAAAAGAAGATAGAACTTTATTAATTTCTCCTCCAAAAAAAATAAGAAATTCTCAAGAACTTTTTATTCAGAATTCAGGAACAGCTTTGCGATTACTTCTCTCCCGGTTAGCAATGATGAAAGACATCAAATCATCAATCGATTACAGCATTCAATTGAAAAAACGACCGATAAAAGCTTTATTAGAAATTCTTAAAAAACTTGAAGCAAATATAAATTATCAAGAATTTCCCATAGAAATAAATGGAAAAATTTTAAAAGGTGGAAAAATCGAAATTCCTGCAGATATCAGCAGTCAATTCATTTCATCGATTTTGTTGGTCGCTCCGTATTTTGATGCTGATTTAGAATTAATCTTAAAGGGAAAAATCGTTTCCAGATCATACATCAAACTTACTCAAAAAATCATGAAAGATTTTGGAGTGGAATCGGAATTTAAAAGAAACAGGATTTTTGTTCCAGCAAATCAGAAATATAAAAATCTTGAAGAATATTATGTTGAACCGGATTTTTCTTCTGCTTGTTATTTCTGGGCTTTAGGTGCTTTGAGTTCATCTGCCATTTTTACTGAAGGAGGTTCTAAAGAATTTTCTCAACCGGATTTTCAGTTTTTGAGAATTTTAAGAAAAATGGGAGCAAAAATTCAAAGAAAATCAAATTTTATTTCTGTGAGAAAGGGGAATCTGATTGGAATAGAAATCAATATGAAAGACATGCCGGATCAGGTTCCAACATTAGCAGTTTTATCATTATTTGCAGAATCCAAAACAAAAATAAAAAATATTCATCATTTGAAATACAAAGAATCAAATAGAATTTCCGGACTGGTAAATGAATTACAAAAAATCGGTTGTAATATCAAATATGAAAAGGAAGTTCTTTTAATTCATCCTTTAAAGAAGAAACCTCCCCAAAAGGAACTTAATTCATACCAGGATCATAGGCTGTTTATGGCTTTTTATATCTTGAAAATGAAATTTCCATATTTAACCATTTCTGATGAGCAAGCTGTAAAAAAATCCTATCCTGATTTCTTCAGAGATTTGGAAGCGTTGAAACTAATTTCTTGACACAATTTTTATTTTTTTTCATAGAGAGATATGAAACAAAAACAAAATATTGCTATTCTTTCCGGTGGATTTTCAGAAGAAAAAGAAGTATCAAAAGTAACATCTTCCGAGATTGCAAAGGCGCTTAATAAAGCAGGTTTTAATACCTTTTTAGTGGATCCTGCAGATTTTGATTCTTACGGAAAAATGATACAATATCTCAAAGAAACTAAACCAATGATTGTTTTTAACGGATTACACGGAGCAGAAGGTGAAGATGGTCGCATTCAATCTCTTCTCTCTCTGCATCAAATACCGTTTACCGGTTCAAATTATAAGGCTTGTGCAATTGCTATGGATAAATATATCTCATCTCATCTGGCTCGTTCAATTGGTGTGAAAACTCCCAAACATATTCTTATTAAACTTAACGATGATGTTGATTATGATAATCTAATAAATGAAATTGGTTTTCCAATGTCTATCAAACCCAATGATTCTGGTTCTTCCGTTGGAATTTCAATAATAAATAGAGAAAAAGAAATTGAAGATGCAATTGAAAAAGCTTTTAAATTCAGTGATAAAATTCTTTGTGAAAAATACATCAAAGGAAGGGAGCTGACTGTCACGATTTTGAATGATGCTGCTTTACCTGTTGTTGAAATTAAGCCTAAAGATGGTTGGTATGATTACGATAATAAATATACAGAAGGTAATACAATTTATGAAGTGCCGGCTAAATTATCTAAAAAAGAAACGTCGAGAATTCAGGAATATGCCTTAAAAATTTTTTTTCTTTTTGATTGCAAAAGTTACGCCAGGGTAGATTTCAGATATGGTGGAGAGGATTTTTATTTTTTAGAAGTAAATACTCTTCCGGGAATGACTCCACTTAGTTTAACACCAATGGCAGCAAAAGAAGCAGGTTATGATTTTCCTGCGTTATTGATGGAAATAATCAATAATGCTGTTAACTGATTTAAAATGAGTTCTGCATAATTGGATGTTTTTGAGAATAATGAGGAAAAATCAGAAAATCCAATTATTCAACTCATCCCCTAACCCCTTCTCTTGCAAAGAGAAGGGGAAAACGATGTCATCCCTCTTTTTGAAGAGAGGGACCGAGGGTGAGTTAGAAATTGAATTTTGCAGAACCCTTTAACTGATTTAAAAAAAAGGAGAAAAAATGGCAAAAAAGTTAATAATTCTATTTTTTATTCTGATGATGTTTTCATTAAATGCACAGTATCAGATTAATTTCACATTAGAACCACCATTTTATAATGGCGGTACTTTCAACCTGTTTTATTTTAATTATTTTGCAGATTTCAATTTGGATGATTCTGCATCGCAACCTTTGATTTTTACAATTTCCATTCAAAATGTTTCTACTGGATATGAAGATTATGAACTTTATCTTAAAGGGGACTGGGGAAGTTATTCAGGTTATTCAATATTAACGCCTGAAACAGAAAATCCTCAACCTGGAGGAATGGAAATAATTACCAACCAAAATATTGTTTCTCATGATGATACCTCAATTTACAATATTGATAATAATTTCGATGAAATGCAGGATGCATTGGAAGATCAGGTATTGGCTGATGAAACTGGTCGCATGCCTGATGGTCTTTATTCTGGCTCGATACAGGCTTTTGTACCTGGTTCTCCACCTGGTGAAGGTATTCCTTTATCAAACAAGGCTGAGATTTATATTACAATAACTTCACCAACACCGATAATACTGATTCTTCCGGGAAGTCCGCTTGGATCTCCCCCAGCAGAAATCGAAGACCTGAATCCGAATTTTGTCTGGGTTTCCAACTTGTTTGAATATACTTTTAAGATTTGGGAGCTTGAAGATGAAAGTATCACTGCTGAGGAAATTGCACTTCTTACACCTCTTGAAGTTATAGATGGTATTGTTTCTACCACTTATACTTTGCCCCCAAGTGTACAACTTGAGAATGATCAGGCTTATGCCTGGCAGGTTTCAGCAGAACTTAATACACCTGAAGATGAAGTTGTTATTTGGGAAAGCGTTTTCTATCTTTTTATTATTCCTTCTGAAGGAGTTACAGGCGGCGGAGATAATACAACAATAGTCCAGAATATGTTAAATCAATTGCCAGCAGGTTACGAAACGACCCAGATTCAGAATTTTTTGAATGGCGGTTATGTTCCTGGTGAAATTATCTTGGAAGGAGAGGTCATTTCCTGGGAAGAATTATTGTTATGGCTGCAAAATCTAAGTAATGGTACCTGGAATATTCTTGGCGTCACAGTCGAATAAGGAGATAATTATGAAAAATAAAATATTGTTAATAATTTTATTTATTTCCATATCATCTATGATTTGTGCACTCGAATCTGTTGCACTTGCACTTAAGGTGAAAGGTAATGTTGAGCTTTCCCGCGAAGAAAACGTAAGTGAGATTTCAACTGGTGAAGAACTAATCAACAGTGACGAACTCGAAAGCAAAGAGGATTCTTTCGCCGCTATAAAATTTGTGGATGGAAGTTCAGTAGTCAAACTTTTCCCAAATAGCATTTTGCAAATAAATGCAGAAAAAGAGGATGGAAAACTAAATAAAAAAAGTTTTCTTAAGATGGGAAATTTGTGGGTCAAAGTTGTTCAGAAAACCGGTGTTTTTGAAGTTGCAACTCCTACTACTGTTGTATCTGTGAAAGGAACTGAATTCCTTCTTACAGTTTCGGAAATGGGTTTGACGGAGATTTTTACATTTGCCGGTGAAGTACAAGTCAGGAATAAATTCGATAATAAGTCTTCTACAGTTTCTGCAGGGAATAAGGCATTATCAACAGGTGAGACCGAGCTGGAAGTTACCGAAATTGAGGAAGGCGATATTGATGAGGAAACTCAAGAATATATTGAAGAAGAAGAGGAAGAACTAATAGAACCTCCAAAAGTATTGGAAATTCAATTGCAGCACCCCAGTGGGGAAACAAAAATAATCAGAATTGAATATGAATAAGAAAAAATGTCTCTTTCTTATCTTTTTATTTCTTAGCAGTTTGCTCTTTTCTGAACTTGTTTTATATCATGAACCACCCCTTTCCATTAAGGATAATGAGGAATTGGTTCTTGTTTTGGAAGTTCAGGAAGGATTTGAAGAAACTGAATCAGCAACAGTTTTTTATCGCGAATCCGGAACATTGGCATATCTGGAAGCGGAAATGTTCAAAGGTACAGAATCTGATCCGAAATACCGGGTTAATATCCCTGACATTCGCGCTTTTCAAATGGGAATTGAATACTATTTCATTTGCTTTGATAAGAATGAAGGATTGGAAACTTTACCTATTTTACAACCGGATTTAAGTCCCTTCAGTGCTCAAATCGAAATATCCAAGATCTATTCTGATAAATTTGTCTTGTTAAGCCCGGATAAACAATTTTCTGATATTGGAGAGGATTTTATTATAGCAATTTCTATCTTTGCATTATCGGAAGAGATAATTCCAAATTCTATCAGGTTTGTTTACAACGGGGAAGATGTTACTCCATTAACAAAAATGAGTAAAAATCTTCTTGTTTATAATGTTGTTAATGCTTTTGCCGGAAAACATTATTACCAGGTTACAGCTCAATTATCAAATGGAGAAAGAATAGAATCAACTCACTGGTTTACCGAAGTTGCAAAAAAATATGTCAAACTTCCTTTAAATATCTCAGGAAGAGCAATATTCTATACTTTGGCAAAGTCAACCACATATGATGATAGTGCTGGTACTTCTGAAGACGAATGGGATTCCTACATGTCGCTTAATTTGAATGGAAATCAGGGAAAAATGAAATTCAAATCAAAAGCATATATTTCTTCCTTGAATAGAAAAAGCCAACAACCAATAAACCGTTTTAATTTTGAATTCAAAATTCCTCACCTCGATTTCGTTTTAGGTGATTATACTCCGAATTTCGGCAGCTTTGCAGTTTTCGGCAAGAATATCCAAGGTGTTTATTCTAAAGTATATTTTGGGAAATTTGCTTTACTTTCTGCTTTTGGAAATCTGAAGAGGAAGATTAAAGGAACATCAGAAATAATCTCGGATACTACTGCAACAGGTCAAGATACAACCTGGATTTCGTATTCTGCAGGAACTTTCAAACGGCAAACTTTAGCTCTCAGAACAGAAGTTGGAAGTAATAGAAGTTTTCTGTGGGGATTTGGAATCACAAAAAGCAGGGATGATAAACATTCAATTTCTGAGAAATATTTTATGGAATCCGATTCTTCCAGTACTACTTATATGACTTCTCCCAAAGATAATATTGTAATTTCCACTGATGCTCAACTTTCATTGTTTAATCAACGCTTTTTGTGGGGAGTAGAAGCTGCAGTAAGTATGTTTAATTCCAATATTACTGATGGAGCAATTTCAATAGATTCTTTAGAAGCTGAATTTGATAAGGATATTCCACTTCCTTTCGATCCAAAAGATATATCCGACTTGTTTGTGATAAACGAATATATTGAACCAATTCTTCCGGGATTTTCCAGTTTGGCTTATAAAACATATTTACGCGCTTTCTTCAAAAGAAATTTATTGAATATATCTTATTCAGCAATAGGATCGAGCTTTAATTCTTTAGCAACCAATCTTGCACAAAAAGACGCACAATTTCTCAGCATTTATGATAATTTAAATCTGTTCAACAACAAGTTATCTTTGAATGCGGGTTTAAATATGTTTTCCGATAATGTTTATAATACAAAAACAACAACTACAAAATCGTTGAATTATTCAGGTTATTTTTTATACAGACCTATAAATCTGCCTTATATCAAATTTGGATATACAAATACACTTTCTGAAAATGATGATGATGAATATCCTTATCAAAATCAATCAGTTAACCTTACTTTTTCAACAGGATACAAGATCGAACAAATAGCTGCAGCTCCAACGAATTTCAGTTTGAATTACAGCAATTATATTGGTGAGATTGATTTCGCAACTGTTTACTTGGAAGAAGATAGTTTAGGCACAATGCTTTCTTACGATGCCCAACAAAAAGATGATATTTCTAAGAACAATATAACTTTCAGAGCAATCAGTAAATTTGCTGATTTGCCCTTAACTACAACAGTTGCTTTTTCTTTTACAATAAATGATAATCCATCAAAAACATATGTCGATTCTTTGAATTTAACAGAAAAAACCAAGGAAGAATCAAACTATAATTCCATTTATCTAAAAGGAGCATTTACGCTCAAAGACGACAGGTTAAAACCTTATGTGGATTTCAGATATACTTCCTATGGCGGAGATGTGGATAATCAAGCTACCCAGATGTTCAATATGGGCGTGAAATATAGTGTTTTGCAAAATACTTTTTTTAACTCTGAATTCGGAATGAAATTTTATCAAAATTTTGATGTAGAGGGAGAAGACTATAAAAAATTCAATTTCAGATTTAAGATAACTCAGAAATTCTAATTTTTTTTAATATAAGCTTGCTCCCAAACTCCAGTTTGGGAAAATAGTTGAATATGAAACTTTGTTGCACAAAAGATAAAAAAGAAGGAAACTTGACTTATCCAGCACCTATTTGTTTGCTTAAAAAATGTTTTTCCAAATAGGTGCGGGATGAGTTAAGTTGACATATTTCAATGGATTAGAAAACTTAAGTCAAGTCAGCTAAAGCGAACTTAACTCAATTTTTCACATAATTTATAAATGGAGATCCATCATAAGAAAAATGTACAGAATTCCTAAGGATGACAAAAACGCTCTATTTTGCAGAATTCATTTATTTAAAAACAATTAAGAGGTAACTTTATGAAAATTCTTAGAGCTTTTATTATAATAATTATCGTTTTCTTTGTTCTAATATTATTATTCTCATCTGAATTCTGGGGAAATTTAGAGCACAAAGCTTTGGATATTTTTTTTATGACTCGTGGAGCTCGAGAAGTTTCAGATGATATTGTGATTGTAGAAATCGGAGATGATACATTTAATTCTTTGGGAATCAGTTGGCCCTTCCCGCGGGAATTGCATGCCAAACTGATTGATAACCTGGAAAATGCCGGAGCAAAGCAGATTATATTTGATATTGAATTTACAGAATATTCAAATCCCTATTCAGATTCGATTCTAGCAGCAACTGCTGCCAAATATGATAATGTGATTTTTTCCGGGAAAATGCTTCGTGAATTGAAAATCGATTACTCAAGACAGCAGATTTTACCTCCAATAAAAGATATTACAAATCGTGGCTTGGATTGGGGCTCTGTGAATATTTCCGCTGATAATGACGGTTTTGTTCGAAGATACGAGATTTTTCAGGAAATGGGAGATAAGAGAGTATTTTCAATTGGAGCTCTTTCCTATGTACTTAATATAGGATTTTCAGATTTTGAGAAAGAATTACAAGATAAACGCTGGTTCTTCTGGATTGGAAACAATAAAATTCCCAAAGTTTCTATGAAGGGAAGGAGTTGCCTGGTAAACTATTATGGTCCAAGAGAGACGTTTAAATATTACGATTTTGCAGATGTGATCGATGATTCCACGTATAATGTTCCAACATTGGATTTGGATCAATATGAATTTTTTGTTCAAAATGAAGATTTCAAAGACAAGATCGTTTTTGTGGGAGCTACGGCAGATGAACTTCGCGATATATTCAATACTCCATTTGTGGCTGCCACAAAGCAGATGATGCCCGGAGTGGAAATCCACACTAATTTTGTTGAAATGGTTCGAAGGCAAGATTATTTAGAGAAGTTTTCTTTATTTAAGTATTACATTCTTTTCATTATAGCTGCTTTCCTGGTATTTTTAATCAATTCCAGATTTAAGCCTACTTTCACACTTTTTTCAACAATATTTTTGATTATTATCTACGTAATTTTCAGCTACTATCTTTTTAAAGAAAAAAGTCTGATCATTCCGATCCTGGAATTTCCGATTTTATTAGTTGTAATCTATGTTCTTGGTCTGGTCATACAATACATCAAAACAGCAAAAGAGAGGAAATTTATTAAACACGCATTCGGTCATTACATAGCTCCGGAATTGGTTGAGCAACTTGTAAAGGATCCCAAAAAATTGGAATATGGCGGATCCCAGAAAGAAATCACCATTCTTTTTTCTGATATTCGCTCTTTTACAACCTTTACAGAAAGTCATACACCCAAAGAAACCGTATCACAATTGCGAGAATATCTGACTGCAATGGTGAAAGTTACAATGGAGAATAAAGGAACGATCGATAAGTTTGTAGGCGATGAAATCATGGCTTTATTTGGAGTACCGGTATATTTGGAAGATCATGCATTGTGGGCTTGCAAAACTGCTTTAGCAATGCGAGCTCGATTGAATGAGTTACAAGCAAAATGGAAGCAAGAAAGAAAAGATCCTTTTGAAATTGGAATTGGTGTACACAGTAGTTTTGTAACTGTTGGTAATCTGGGTTCCGAACAGATATTTGATTATACTGCAATCGGAGATGGTGTAAATCTGGCTGCTCGGCTGGAAACATTGAATAAAGAGTATGATACAAAAAATAAGATTATTATCAGTGAGAATACTCTTAAAATGATTGAAGATAGATTAATTGTGAAATACATAGATGAAGTGAAAGTAAAAGGCAAAACAAAACTTACAAAAATCTATGAACTCATTGGCATTAAAAAGGAAGTATAATTAAAACCCGAGTCGGGTTAAAACTCGACTCGGGTTTTAGAATGATAATAACTTCCCGATATTTATCTTTTAGATTCCCGCTTTCGTGGGAATGACACATTTTTCAACCTTGAAAACGGTTTACACACAGAGGAATTCTTTCAATTAGACCTTTTCAATGGTTTTGTTGGATTCCGGGTCTTAACCGTTGAAAAGGTTCAGCAGGAAGAAAAATCTTTTAAACCTTTTCAAGGTCATTCATTGCAAATTACTCCATTAGAACCTGTCCTGTGAAATGCGAAGCCTATTTCATCAGGATCATTTTTCGGGTTGAAGTATAATCTCCATTTGCAGAATCGAATAAACTGAAATATACTCCACTTGCAACCGGCTTTCTCGAATCATCACAACCATCCCAAACTACAGTATGATATTTTGCTTCTAATCCATCATCAATTAAAGTTCTCACTTTTTGACCCTTGATATTAAAAATTTCAAGTTTAACATGAGATGGTTCTTTTATAGAGAAACGAATTGTAGTTTCAGGATTGAACGGATTGGGATAATTACCGAAAAGTTTGGTTATTGTTGGAACCAGATCGTTATCATTTCCAACCATTAACACATCTAAGGTAACTGGAATAACAGTCTCATTTCTTAAGTCATCGTTTATCAGGATGTTGCAATAATAAGTTCCTTCCAATAAATCTGCAGTGTTAAATGTAATTTCAATTTCATCTGTCTCTTCACTGATTAAACTTCCCGAATCTGAATTTAAAGAAATCCAATCTAAAAGTTCGGAAATTTCTGCTGTGTAATTCAGAATTCCCCCGCCCATATTTGTCAGTTCAAGAATTTCAGTTTCAACTGTATTAGCTGTCATTTCTATTGATATGAAAAGAGGGTCTATCACCAGATCAGGTGGAATTGGTACTCCGAGAGGAGGAAATATTATGCAGTCAACCCAGACGCAATCCGAGCCACTTACAACTCCTTGATCTTTGTTATAAAGCCATTCGAAAACATGATTGCCGGATGTAACTTCGAAAGTAACCAAATCCCAGGGAGTTTCACCTGCCCATTTATCCATTTCCTCACCATCAATGAAAAAAGCTAAATAATCATAATAATTACCGGTTACACTTCCCACATCTTCACATGAAGTTTTGCGATAAAAGCTTATTTCTCCATCGTACATAACATCTAAAGTTAAAACAAGTGATGAAGTCATATTGTGATCAATTGTGCCCGATTTACCGCAATAGAGTCCTTCATAAGCATCTGTGTCTATTACCCAATCTGCATTCCCGCTGAATTGCCATGAATAGGATGAAAAATTGCCTGTTTCAAAATCCTCCTTAACTAAACCTAAAGTCGTAGAAATGTTTTCTTCCATATTATATGCTTGGGCAGAAACTTCATAATTTAGCATTATTGGAGTTCCAATAGGAATTGCCGCATCTGCAGAAACAACGTAAACAGCAAATGTTTCAATTCCGGGTTCAACTTCACCGATTTCAAAGGAATAATTATAAATTGTTATCAATTCATTATCGCAATTTAAATATGTATAAGCAAATGGTGAGGTGGAATGTCCGATGTTTGTTGTTGGGAAGAGGATGTTTGCACTTTCACCGGGATCCAGGATTCCATCATTATTTCCCTGAGAATCATCGATCTGCATCTGACCGATTTCCCAAACCGGAGCATTAACAATTATTACAAAAGAAGAATACCAGGTTTCTCTGGCAGAACCGGAAATTTCAATGTCAAATAAGATTTCATGCTGATCCGGGATGTTATCTGCAATTGTAAAAGCAAAAGCATTATTCAAAGTAAGTAAATTCTCTGCCGGAATTGTGCCGAACTCTTCAAAATCATCTGTAAGTGTAATATATTCATCTTCAGTAGATAAAGTGGCAGAAACGTTTAAAGCATCCATATCTCCGATATTATTCAAAGTTATATTCAGTTCGATATCTTCATCAAAATCTGCTAATCCGTTACCGTTTCCTGCAGTATCGTCAATTTCATAAGATTCAAAAATCACGTATGGTTGATTTGAGAAGATAGTTATGGAATCTTGTAACCGGATTTTATTATGTCCTATGATCGATAATTCGATTGATTCGGTAGATGTAATACAAGAAAATAAATCTATCAGAATACTACCGGTTTCATCTGCAACTCCTCTGCCGATCAATTCTCCATCTTGCATTAAGGCGATGCGTGCAAAAGGAGTATCAGTTACAAAAGATATTTGCTCTGTTCCGATAAGAACACTTGGCGGATAAATCGCTACAATTTCTTCCGGAACTGCTGTCCAGATATCCAAAGAAGGATCACCAAAAAGATTGGTTTCGTAAGCTGTATAACGCATATAATCATTACTCGTAAAATAAGACATATTATCTTCTTTGGAATCGCTGTTTGTAAAACCGATAATTGTAATATCTTCACCAAAAATAGCATCATAAAATTGTCTGTCCAGAAATTGAGATGTGCTGTTTGTATTGCCCGGTATATACCAGCCGTATCGCGAATTTGACACGCAGGCAACTTCTCCGGTTTCAAGAGTGGTTATTTTTTCTGCAAAACAATCCTCGCCATAACCATTATTCCAGTGCCAGTTATCAAAAGAACCATTATAACAACCCTGTGAATATCCAATAACAAATCCTCGTGTAATGCCGTCATTTGTAAGATTAGATGTTGTAATATCGCTGTTATTCATTTTCATATTATAGGTTGGACTGGAATGACCCAGATGGTTCAAAAGATTTATTCCAGTGTTATTAAACTGATCGAATACATCATACTTATCCCAGGTCATGTCTCTATCATAAAGAGTTGAAATAGTAAAATTATCAGAAATAGCTGTTGTGGTAAAACCATGATTTGAGCTGCCATAAGCAATTTCATCTTTATAATCTCCACCATAAGTCCAGGGACTGTTGTTCAGCTCTTCACCGATCATCAAAGTTTTTTCGATATCATCGATAACAGGATTATTCTGATACATATATAATTTGCTTGTGAAATTCTGAATTTCAGTCTCATCATCCACACATATTCTGCCAATTCCTACTTCAGCAAAAAGGTCGTATTCTTCGGGTTCACCCCATCTGTTATCACCGTCGTTATTCCAATCCGGTCCTGTACCTGTACCAGGTCCACGATCTAAACAAGCATAATACATATCGGAAGGGATATTATTATCATCAACTGCATAAAAACCTCTATGAGGAATTACATTCTGTGATGGATCATTGGGAACTGAATCTCCACCTAAAATGACAAAACCGATACTAAAATTCAGATAATAATCGATCACACAATTCCTGATCTTTTCCTGCTCATCAATACCTGAATAATTTGAATAGATTTCTTCGGTTGTAATAGTTTCAACGATAAAACCTATGGATGTTTTAAAATCTATATAATCTTGGAAATAGGGGAGAAGCTCTGCATTAGTTATCAATAAAATGTCATATTCTTCGTCTCGATTTGAAGGATAATTATATGAACTCAATATATGCGGATTATCAACTATATTTGTAATTCTTTTCTGGATATAATAAGAATTTTTTAGAAACTGTTCTGTAGAAATCGCTGATGTTTCATAAGTTATTTCAATTTGGATATCTTTGAGAAATTTTATTTGCTTTTTACCAGGAATGTAATTTATAGGACAAATCGAAAAGGAACCAATTGAATGTCCCGATAAAAAATTTGTACTGACATTGTTTACAGTTTTTTCTGGAAACCTGGAAAGAGAATTGTATACAGTTTCATCAGGTTTTACTTCATAATTTTCAATTTTCTGCGAAATTGGAAATTGCTTTGAAGCAGGTTTGATAGTTAAATCATTTTGAGTAGAATAATAATTTTGAGAAATGATTCTCACAGTTTTAATCTGTTGGTTTTGAGGAAGTAAAACATCTGCTCCAAAATATGGCAACAAAGGATTTCCTTCTTCCCCCGAATTATAGCAATTCTCATAAATAATTTCTGTGAAACCGTTTTCTGTGTTTAATTCCGGAAATTCAAAATGATAATCTTGAATAATCACATCGGAAAATAAAAAACTGCAAAGCATAAATGCTACTAATAAGAAAATCTGTTTTTTCATAATAACTCCTAATATTTTTTTTAATTTAATTCAATCATTGGAAACTAAGTTTACAAAATATTCAAACTTATATTAAAAAAAGATATTTTTTCTCTTTCTTTAAAATTTATTTCCAAACTTTATAAAAAGAAATATGCAATATCTATTCCAAGAAAATATTTATAAAATAACTTTTAGTTTCGCCGTGTATTGTTTGTTAAGCTCATATCTGAAGAAAGATTTTGGAGTTTTCAATTTTTTTTATAATTCCCAAAATAATTTTTTATTGAATAGCATAGATAATAAATATTTTATAATTAATTGTATTATAATGAGATGGGAATATTTAACAAAATCAATGATAATGCAAAATTAAATAGAACAAAACGCTCAAATGCTCATAAAATGGTCGTCTACAGATTTTTTTATTGACAAGAATTAAAAGAAAAACAAATTCCAACATGTCAACCTAATAGGAAAGGAGGAAATTCATGAACAGACAAGATTTAATTGCAAAAGTTGCATGTGATGCAGATATCACAAAAAAAGCTGCTAACCTCGCTTTGAGTTCAGTTCTTGGTGGTATTTTAGCTGCATTAGAAGCTGGTGGAAAAGTTTCTTTAGTCGGATTTGGTACTTTTTCTGTAAAAGAAAGAAGTGCACGTGTAGGAGTTAATCCTCAAACAAAAGCAAAAATCAATATTCCTGCCCGAAAAGTTCCTTATTTTAAAGCCGGTAAAAAACTTAAAGAAGCAGTTAAGTAATTTTTTTTAGGTAGAAAGCAAGAGTTTCTACACTCTTGCTTTTTTTTTCAAAAAAGCGAATCGAGGAAATAATGAAATTTTCTATAGAAAAACATGATTTACAAGCAAATATACATTATTTGTTTAATATAGTACCAAGTAAAAATACGATGCCAATTTTAACGAATTACCTTATTGAAGCTGATGAACAAAACAATATACTCAGATTCACTGCAACCGACCTTGAAATAACAGTTGTTGCTGAATTTGAAGCAAATGTTTCTGAAAGCGGCAAAGTGGCAGTTTTGGCAAAAAACTTTAATGAAATTATCAATACATTGCCTGAATCCATAATTCATCTTATGGTGGAAGAAGATACTCTGAAAATACATTGTGAACATTCCAAATTTTCTCTTTTATGTGCTGATACGAGTCAATTCCCTTTAATCCCTGGAAAAGACCTTTCAAACGTAATTAAGCTCGATGCTTCGATGTTTAAAAAAATGGTTGAAAATACACATTTTGCAGTTTCTACAGAGTTAAATCGTCCGATTTTTACAGGTATCTTCTGGAGAATGACTTCCAGTTCACAATTGATGGTTGCAACTGACGGCAAAAAGATTGCTGAATTCAAGCTTTTTAATCAAGTAGATTTGCCGGAAGCGGTTGAACAGATTATTCCAACCAAAGGTTTGCTGTTCATCGACAAAGTTATAACAGATAAAATTTCAGAGATTTCCGTGTTGATAGAATCGAATCGGGTTATGTTTGTTTATGGCAATTATACTATATTCACTCATATCATCGAAGGCAGATATCCGGATTACACAAAAGCCATCCCGACAAATAATAATAACGTTTTATTAATCAATACTGAACTCATGAAAGAGGTAATAAAAAGAGTTTCTCTTTTAGCATCGGAAGAAACATTCAAAGTCAAATTTGAAATAAGTGAAGATTCCTTTACTATCAGTTCCACAAAGCGTGAGGAAGGAGAAGCGAATGAGGTAATTGAGGATTTCAAATATACTGGTGAAGCACTTGTGATTGCCTTTAATTTTAGATATCTCTCAGCCATTTTCAATGTGATCGAATCTGATGAAGTTGAATTGAGAATGGGAAAATCTAATGAACCTGTTCTTTTCTTTAACGCAGAAAAAGAAGAAGAGTATCTTGCTAAATTTTTGCTGATGCCTCTTCGGATAGCTTAGTTGGAAATATCATTATTAAAATTACAAAACTATCGCAATTTCGCGGAATTAGAATTAAATTTTGAGCCGGAAGGTGCTTTAATTTATGGTAAGAATGGAATAGGAAAAACCAACCTTCTGGAAGCGATTTCATATTTTGCTTTTGGGAAATCATTTCGAACAAAACATGATGTTGATTTGATTAATTTCTCAAAAGCTTTTTTTCGTTTAGAAGCAAACTTTACAATTAATGGAAAACAGTTCGTCTTTGAAGCTTCAGCAGATAAAAACATAAAACAAATAAAGATCGATGAAACGAATATTTCAAAAACAAGTGAACTCTTCCAATATCTGAAAATTGTTTATTTTTCTCCGCAAGATATCAGGATTATAAGCGGTCCTCCCGCTGAACGAAGACGATTTTTCGATCTGGCAATTTCTCAATATTCCTTTAATTATTTGCAATTATTACGAAAATATTATCGCATCTTAAAACAAAGAAATGCTCTTCTTAAAAATAGATTTAAAAACCTGGAGAAAAAAACCTGGGATGAGCAATTTATTGATATTGCCTGTCAGGTTATTGAATTCAGGCTGGATTATCTGAAAAAATTCATTCCATTATTATTTGATACTTATTCACATATCGGTAACAATCATGAAGAACTTGATGTAAAATATAAATTTTCGTTTGCGAATTTTTATGGAGAAAATCTAAAAGACAATTTAAGAAATCACCTGGAGGAGACAGAGATATCTGAAATTGAATCTCAACGAAGCTTATCCGGTCCGCATTTGGATGATATTCAATTTAGTTTTGATTTGCATCCGGCACGAAGTTTTGGCTCGCAAGGTCAACAGCGTTCGCTGGTTATTGCTGCTCGTCTGGTGCAGGCAAATTTGATCTCTCAAAAAGCAAAAGACACACCGATTCTCATGTTTGATGATGTTCTGGCAGATCTGGATAAAGAAAGAGCTTTGAAAATAATTCATCTATTAAAGAAAAAACATCAGATTTTTATTGCAACTCCGAACGTGAAAAATTACGAAGGTTTCCATCTTCAAAATATAAATTTAGAAGAATTAATATGAAATTAACGAAAAATATTTTCGGCTGGTTAATGTATGATTTCGCAAATTCATCTTTCACCACCATTATTGTAACTGTTATTTACAGTGTTTATTTCAAAAATATTGTGGTGAATAGGGGAGAAGTCGGTACAGCTTTATGGGGGAGAGCTGTTAGCATTTCAATGCTGCTGGTAGCTATTTCAGCTCCTATTTTCGGTGCAGTAGCAGATTTTTCTCGTGCCAAAAAAAGATTTCTTTTTTATACTACATACTTAACAGTAATTTTTACAGCACTTTTATATTTTGTGAAAGCAGGAAATATTTTTACAGGAATGCTTTTTTTCATAATTGCAAATTTCGGTTTCAATAGCGGAATTGTTTTTTATAATTCGCTGTTACCGGAAATCGCAAGCAGAAATGATTTGGGAAAAGTATCCGGTTGGGGTTGGGCACTAGGTTATGTAGGAGGGTTATTATCTCTGGTGCTGGTTTTGCCTTTGGTAAACAATAATTTGGTTAATCTCGCCTTTCCTGCAGTTGCTCTGTTTTTTGGCTTGTTTGCCTTGTTCACTTTTTCCCTTTTGAAAGAAGTAAAGAAACCATCTAAACGAACAAATTATTTCAGAACTGCTCTTCAAAGAATTATCATAACAGCAAAAAATATTCGAAAATTTAATGAACTTCTCAAATTTATTTTCAGCTATCTTTTCTATAATGATGGGATTGTAGTTGTAATCAGTTTTGCTGCGATTTATGGAGCAACCCGGTTCGGTATGAATGCGAAGCAATTAATTACTTATTTTATTATTGCTCAATTTACTTCCATAATTGGAGCATTTGTTTTTGGCTATATTCTGGATAAACTGGGTGCAAAGAGAACAATCTCAATATCTTTAATTATCTGGGTTGTAGTTGTATTCTGGGCTTTCTGGTGCAGAACGATAACCGAATTTTACTGTGTAGGATTGTTAGCGGGTCTGGCTATTGGTTCCAGTCAATCCAGCAGCAGAACAATGTTAGCTCTTCTCACTCCAAAAGAAAAAATGGCTGAATTCTTTGGATTTTATGCTTTTACCGGAAAAGTTGCTTCTATTTTAGGTCCTATTATTTATGGTGAAGTAGCAAGAATTACCGGTTCTCAAAGATGGGCAATTTTATCTGTTTTAGCTTTTTTTCTTACTGGAATTATTATCCTGCAAACAGTTAATGAAAATAAGGGTCGTCAAATTGCGATTGATTGGATTAATCCCTCAGATTAATTAGATTTACAAAAAAAGATGGTTTCTGAAATTTGAAAATATAAGTAAAAATTTTTATGAATAATAAGCTTTTATTGAAATTATTCAAAAAAGATTATTAGAACCGATACAGAATTTGAAAAAAATAAATTGGAGGTAAGATGCTCAGAACAATGCTAATTTCAAAAATTCATCGAGCAAATATTACGTTCAGGGATTTGAATTATATGGGCAGTATTACGATAGATAAAAATCTTTTGGATGCATCCGGAATGAAGGTTAATGAGAAAGTGGATATTTATAATATTGATAATGGGAATAGATTCTCAACCTATATTTTCGAAGGTGAAGCTGGCTCTGGAATTATCGGAATAAATGGTGCTGCAGCGAGATTGGTTAGTCTTGATGATAAGGTCATAATTGCGAATTACGGTCAGATGGATGAGATTGAAATTGAAAATCACAAACCGAAAGTCATTCTTATCGAAGATGATAAGAATCTAAAATATAAAGAAACAAAATATTAATGAAACCGGTAATTATTAAATCTGTTTCTGAAATGATTAAAGTTTCAAGAAACATTAAAACTTCAATTGGTTTTGTGCCGACAATGGGATTTCTGCACGAAGGTCATCTGAGTTTGGTGAAAAGAGCAAAACAGGAAACCGAAACTGTGGTTGTAAGTATTTATGTGAATCCATCTCAATTTGCTCCAAATGAAGATCTGGATAAATATCCTCGAGATTTTGAAAGAGATATTCAATTACTTGCTGAATTGGATGTAGATTATGTGTTCTTTCCAGATAATCAGGAAATGTATCCGGAAGGATATAAAACCTGGATTACAGTTGAAAAAATCAGTAAAATTTTATGTGGGAAATCTCGTTCAACTCATTTCAGGGGCGTAGCTACAATTGTGGCAAAACTGATGAATATCGTTAATGCAGATTTAATGTTTATGGGTGAGAAAGATTATCAGCAGATTGTTGTTCTGGAGCAAATGATAAAAGACCTGAATTTTAAAACCAGAATAGTCCGCTGTCCATTAATTCGGGGAAAAGATGGTTTAGCTATGAGTTCCAGGAATAAATATCTTTCCTCACAGCATAGAAATGATGCTTTATGTTTATACAAATCTCTTTTGAATGTTCAGAAAAAATATGAAGAAGGTCTTACAGAATCTGCTGAAATCATCATTCAGATGAAAGAGCTTATTGAAAGTTGTAATGGAGTTGTGGATTATATCGAGATAGTTGATCCGAATTCTTTACAAAAAATTTCCAATTTGCATAAAGGCTGTAGAATCCTGGTTGCTGTAAAAATTGGAAAAACACGGCTTATTGATAATATTGAGATTGTATAGTGTTTGTTAAAAACTTCGCGAACGGTTAAAATTTTCGCAATGGTTATATAAAATATTAAGACCGTTCCAAAGATCTTCGACCGTTTGGAAGGTTTGAAATTGGAGATAGAATGGAAAAAGTTAATGTTCTGATAATTGGAGCAGGAGTCATTGGGCTTGCAGTTGGCAAAGTTCTTTCTGAAGAATTTGAAGATGTTGTGATCGTTGAACAGGAAAAATCGTTTGGCAGGCATACAAGCAGCAGAAATTCTGAGGTTATTCATTCAGGAATCTATTATCCACAGAATTCCTTGAAAGCTCGACTTTGTCTGGAAGGAAATGAAATGCTTTACGATTTTGCTCAACATCACAACATCCCATATAAAAAAACAGGCAAAATAGTTGCAGCAACTTCAGAAGAAGAATTACCTTCTTTATATGCATTAAAAGAAAACGGAGAAAAGAATAATGTTCCCGGATTGAGCATTATTGATGAATCTGAATGCAAAAAATTAGAACCTCAAATTATTGCAATTAAAGGATTATTTGTTCCAAGCACCGGAATTATCAATACACACAAATTAATGCAACAATTGGAATCTGAATCTGAAAAAAATGATGCTTTTGTTGTTTATGATATGGAAGTGATTTCAATTCGGAAAACCGAGAAAAATTATATCGTAGAATTTTCTAATGAAGAAATTTTCGAAGCTAACATTCTAATTAATTGTGCCGGTCTTTTATGCGAAGAAATTGCGAAAATGGTTGGGATTGACACAATTAGGAACAATTTGAAAATTCACTGGTGTAAAGGTGAGTATTTCAGAACCACTAAAATCAAAGATATTAACCATCTTGTTTATCCTCTTCCGGATCCAAGAGGAATTTCTCTTGGAATTCATCTGGTAATTGATTTGAATGGAGAAGTAAGATTTGGTCCGAGTGCATATTATGTTGATGAACTTAATTATGCAATGACAGATAAATATAAAAAAGATTTCTTTAAATCAGTTAATAAGTACATAAAAATTGATGAAGAAAACTTGAATATGGATGATTGTGGAATACGGGCAAAACTGCAAGGACCCGATGATAATTTCAGAGATTTTTATATTAAAGAAGAATCTGAGAAAAGATTTCCTAACTTTATAAATTTAATGGGAATAGATTCGCCAGGATTGACTGCTTGTCTTTCAATTGCTGAGGAAGTGAAAAGGATTTTAAAAACCTGAAAACCCTGAAAAAGTCTCTTTCAAGGTTCAAGGTTCAGGGTTCAAGGTTCTGGGTTTATCTGTGAGCTTTTTTCTTTTTGATTTTTTCTTTTTTGTAATTTGTAATTTGTTATTTGTTATTTGTAATTTTTTAAGTATTCAGGAGTTAATTTGCAATTTTCAGAAAAGTTTTTGTACCACATCTGGGATGCTTTACATCTTAAACCTGAACTAAAAACTATTTCAGGAAAATCTCTAAAAATCAAGTTTCAAGGTCAATTCAATACTGATTCAGGACCGGATTTTAAGAATGCAATTATTCAGATCGATGATGAAACTTTTCGCGGAGACATCGAAATACATCTTAAGACATATGATTGGATAGCTCACAAACACGATGAAAACCGATATTTTAATAAGACCATACTTCATATAGTTTTTGAGCATAATGGAAAATATTCACACACAATAAATGAAAGTGGAGATTTGATTGAAATTCTGGAATTGTGTAACTTTCTTGATAAAGATATTTCCAAGCTTTTAGCACAATATTCGGAAAAACCTTTTAATGAAAAGGACAAATTCTGTAGCTTCTTTGCATGTTTACCTACTGATACGGTTGAGCAGATATTGATCAAACTTGGGAAAATAAGATTTGAAAAAAAAATAAAAAGATTTGATGCTGAACTCCATTTCTCAGATTTTAATCAATTATTGCTGCAAGGACTTTTTTCTGCACTCGGATATAGTAAAAACAAATTTCAGATGTTTCAGCTTTCCTCAGATTTTTCATATTATAAACTGAAAAAATATCTCAAACAAGGCATGTCAAAAGATGAAATGATAGCGATTTTATTATGCAGTTCAGATTTGATAAACCACTTACCTACCACCTTTCCGGATGAATTAAAAACAAAGTGGCAGGAAATTTATACAAATCAGGATTATTCAAAAGAAAACTTTAATTATGATTGGAAACTTTTTAGAATCAGACCGACAAATCATCCAGCAATAAGGATTCTGCAAATTTCAGAACTTCTTTATGAAAATCTGAAAATCTCTTTTTTCAATAATATCCTGAAAATGTTTTCATTTGGGTTGGACTCATTTAATTTAAAAGATTTCAGGAATAAATTTTATCTTTTTTTTCAATCTGATTCGGAATATCTTCCTGAAAAATATAATATTGGAAAAACACGATTAGATACAATTCTAATAAATATTATTCTTCCTCTCGCAGTGCTTTATGCTCGCAAAATGTCATATCATGAACTCGAAGAAGTTGCTTCACGAGTTTATCAGAATTTTCATAGCTTACCGGATAATTATATTTTAAAATATATGCAGAATTTTTTGGATGATCCGCAAAAGAAAATCGTCAGGAAACAGGCAATTTTCCAACAGGGAATCCTGCAATTGTATTTTGATTTTTGTCTTCATCACAATTGCAGGGGATGTGAATCTTTTAAAGCTTCAATTCTTGGTGAAATGTAGCATTATTACCGAAGGAAAGATATTATGA
>CAYWJN010000029.1:23721-27132 GCA_964457455.1 uncultured Candidatus Cloacimonadota bacterium | reverse complement strand
TTAGTTTCACCCACGCCAATAAGTTTGATCGGAATTTTCAATTGATGTTTTATACCGATAACAATTCCGCCTTTGGCAGTTCCATCCAATTTCGTTAAAACAATACCGCTCAATTTTGTTGCCTTATCAAAAATATCTGCTTGAGAAAGAGCGTTCTGTCCTGTGGTGGCATCGACAACGAGTAATGTTTCGTGCGGAGCTTCTGGAACTATTTTCTTTATAGTACGCACGATTTTAGAAAGCTCATTCATCAGGTTCACTTTTGTATGCTGACGCCCGGCTGTATCTATCATTACCACATCTATTTGCTTGTTGACAGCAGAAGTAATTCCATCATAAACTACAGCAGAAGGATCAGATCCCCGCTGTTGTTTCATGATGTCTGCTTCGGCTCGTTCAGCCCAGATCGTGAGCTGTTCGATAGCTGCTGCTCGAAATGTATCAGCAGCAATCATCATCACGGTTTTGCCCTGGTCTGAAAATCGCTTTGCCAGTTTTCCGATTGTGGTTGTTTTACCAACTCCATTCACACCTGCAAATAAAATTATGAAAGGTTTTTTTGTTGTTAATTTCAGGTGATCACTTTCTTTTGAATAATCTTCCAATAAGAGTTTTCGAATGATTTCTTCCAGATATTTCTGAATTTCAGCAGTTTTAGAAATCTGGTTTATTTTGATTTCTTCCCGCAGTTTATCTATGATATCTAAACTTGCCTGAATTCCAACATCTGCCTGAATAAGCATTTCCTCCAAATCCAGGAGTAATGCTTCATCAACTTTACCGCATAATTTGATGATTTCAGCAATTTTGGACAAAAAACTGTTTTTGGTTTTTGCTAATTTGATCCGAAGATTTTCTTTCTCTTTTTTAAGAACAGGTTTTCTAATTTGTTGAATTATTATAAAAAAGATTAAAATAATTGCGATTGCAATTAATGCGTAAATTATTTGTTCCATTTTTTATGAAAATAAAAAGGCAGACTGTTTGCCTGCCTGAAGCTGAAAAATATTTATACAGCTTTTTCAGTTTTGATTTTATTGAAATATGCTGCAATACGTGCTTTTCTTCTGGAAGCTGTTCTCTTATGAATAATGTTTCTTTTGGCGGCTTTATCTAATTGGGAATAGATTTCATTAATAAGTTTTTCTTTTTCTTCGATTGGAATATCGCTCTCCATTTTTTTTGAGAGACTTCTAATCGTCATCTTAACATAATGATTTCTGGCATTTCTTTTTTTCTCTTGTCTCAGCCTTTTTTTACAGGATTCATGAGTAGGCATTTTTCCTCCAAATCTATATTTTTTTGGGGCAGAAAAAGTTAAGTGTATTTTATGTCAAATATTTTTTAAAGAGATTTAAATAAATTATGAATTACATCAAATTAAATGTATAACTTATTTTTAAGAAATAAGTTGTATCTTCAAAATCTTCCAGATATTTTCCGGAAGAAAATTGTTTAGTTTGTTTTTCAGTTCCCGATGCTCCTAAATAGATAGCAGTTTTAGAACTGGGTTTATAGGTGAATAAAGGAAATATGCTTATCCTCTTCGGATTTTCTTCCCAGGCTATCATATCATGATTTATTTTTTGAACTATTAGTCGAAACCAGAAATTCTTATGAAACTGCAATTTAGCTTTTATTTCATAGGTTCGAGCAATGTATTTACCTGCTGTTTCGTAGTATTTGTGTTTGAATTCGAGATCAAAGAAATTTACAGGTCGAATATTCAATGTAGTTTCATATTTGTAATAATCTGCTGTTTCACCCTGAGTTGCACCGTAATAAAGATTCTTCCCATCAACGATCAGAAAACTCATTTTTAACTGTTTAATTGGTTGATAATTCAGATTTAACCACGGATAATACATGTAATAATCTTTGCTTAGATAATTCTCCATAGTCATTTCCAATCCGGTCCAGAAATCGAAATTATTATTGAACATAGCACCGCACATCACTTCCCAATAATGGGAACTGATATCACTAAAATCAAATATTGTTTTAATATGTTGAGTGGAAGCTATCTCCATATAACGCAGAAAATCCTTATCGGTTTTACCATGGATCTGATACTCGATGCGGCTTTTGGTGAAAATGCTGTTCTTATCATAAATGTATCCAAGATCGGCGGTGTAATCTTTGGTGATGCCGTTGGATTCAAAATTTAAAAACCAGGTTCCGTTATAATAATCAGCATCCACTGAATATCCATAACCAAATTTTGTTTCAACTTCATCACTGCCATCTATTACTTCATTGGAAGAAGCTGCTATTTGAAAATCAGCATCTATTTCATCGTTGAACCGGTTATTGGTATCCAGACTTACAAGGAAATTCTCGTAATCTTCAAAGCGACGCATAGTACTGGCAGCTCGCAGGAATGAATTTCCATTACGCAGTTTCTTATTGAAGCTCAGGAATGCAAATGTCGCATCAGATTTCAGTGAATCAGAATAGCCAAATCTATCTCCATAAACGTCTTGGTCATCTGCCACCAATCCGTAAACAGACATTTTCCCTAATGAACCAGAGAGTTTAACTCCCAGGAATGGATCGACAATATTCCTGGTATTGAAGATTATCAGATCAGTACTGAAAGGATTTGATTGCTCGATGAAGAAAGGACGTTTCTCTCGAAAATAACGAGGATAGCGGGAGTTCACATCAATTTCCAATCCATCAGCTTCAATAATATTAAAATCGGGATTTATAGTAGCTGTAAAAGTAAGATTAGAATTCGGCTCAAAGAAGATATTCAGTTCAGGCTGTAACTCTGAATCGGTTTCTTCTTCATCATACAGATTATCCTGAAACTGATTATAATTTCCTGTGAGGGAAGGAATCAGCTTCAGATTCATATTTGTAGGTAGCTCGGCAAAGTGGAGAATTCCATAATTATCATAGAAATTTCCTCCACCGCGGGGAACACGGAATCCGCATACTTCTTCGGGACCATCTGTAATGTGGCGTTTGAAAAATACACCCCAGGTTATATCTTTTCCACTTTTGTACTTCATACTTTCCAAAGGTAAAGCCATTTCTATAAAGTACCCTTCATCGTTTTTTGCGGCTGCGGACAGATAAAATATATCGATAGAAGGATCAATGTCATTGATCACGATACCATCTGCCTGTTCTCCATTTGCATTACAACCGATGTAATAAGCCTGATCATTGGAATGAAAAGTATCAAAGAAGAAAAAAACTCTATCAGTCGTATATATCTCGTCGCGACTACAGTGAAAATCACGTAATCTGTTCATGTCACCAAAATAACATTTTGCCATGCAATATATGTTATTTTCATCATATGCTAGGAAGACCTCTGTTCTTTCTGAAGGTTCTGTATTATCGCCGGGAGAAGTCTGAAAGAACTCATCCCAGAGTACTGCTTCAGACCACTCATCAGCA
>CAYWJN010000029.1:0-23621 GCA_964457455.1 uncultured Candidatus Cloacimonadota bacterium | reverse complement strand
ATTTTGTGACCAGACAAGATACAGATTTGAGCCTGGAGAAAATTCCCAACGAATAACCAGATTTGAATTGAATGCTTTATAATTGAAATCAGGATTATAAATGTAATAATCAACAATTCCATCAAGATTCTCATCGACTTGATATTCTTCATCATCGACATCATAATCGATTTCATCATCCAGAAATGTATAGAACCGATCTTCATATTTATCAGCTTTGGGATCGGTTATCCGTTTGAAATCGGAATATTTTCCTGCAGAAATAAATGGTGAACCATAATACTGAATGGAGAAATTTGGTGTGATGCAATAATCCACACGAAAAGTAAGACTCGTTGTTTCTTGATATAAGGAAGAGAAAATAAAGCGATCTTCTTCCTCAAAGTCTTCAGTTGTAATATATTCCAGGTTCTGTTCATACTTATTGTAGGAAGGATTCAGAGAAAGTCTCATTTGATTATTCGGTCTGATCGTTAACGTTGTCCAATAGGAGTTGAATGAATTATTATCATTATCTCCAAATCCGAAATTTGTTCCGAAACTGAAATTTATCCTTTTCCTACCATCGGAATTAAAATGAATATCACCATTCCAATCACCGGGTCTTTTTGCTGAAGGTCCTCCTCGTAAAATTTCATTTGAAATATACTCAAATCCTCGAGTAATTCCTCCACCAAAATTAGAATTATTTTTGAAAGTTCCGTGAACATTCATATTCACAGCATTGGAAGTATTAACTCCTCCGAAATCCCAATTGCACCATTGATTTGCATTCACACTGAATTTACGGAAGATCCCGAAAGGCTGATTGATCCAATATCCGATCCAGGTAAATTGATTGATCTGATCAGCTCTTCGTAAATAACCGATATCATTGATCTCAAAACCGGGAGAACGCCAGGAAACTCCAGTCTGATATTTTATCCTGCTGCTGCTCGATTTTCCAAAAATAACAGAACCTGCATACCCGGACAGCGAAGTTCTGTTGGAATCGACAGAAGTATAATTATTGTCCGGTCTCTGGAAATATCTGGCAGAACCGGTTTGTGCATCCAGGATCGCTACTTTATCCCCCTGAATTTGGCTGAAAGCAGTTGTAGCCATCAGATAATAGGTTTTATCTTTCCATTGTTGGAAAAAATCGATACCACCGGAATAAGCCGATTTATTCAGATAATTCAAATGATCATCATTTATTTTCCTGTTCACAGAAGTAAACATTCCTCCGAGACAAGAATTTCCTTGATTAAAATCTTTCATCACTCGACCGACAAAATAATTGGACAACGGTTCGACAGTAATTTTATTCTTTTGGTCGTCTAATTCATACTCAGCAATTTCCTTTCCTGTTATGGATTCCATTATACCGATGGACCAGCCTTTTTTAGTTTTACCCGAAAGTTTGAAAGCCCCAAAATAGTTGAATTATCAGGATAATAACGAGGTTTCCTGCCGATCCTTCTCGAATAGAAAAGATTATCACTGACAAAATCTCCACCGGTTATGGCGGATGTTAAGCGATAATTGAAAATATTATTCCCTTCGATAAAGAATGGCCTTTTTTCAGAAAAATAAGTTTCAAATTCAGTAAGATTTATTTCCGAAGGATCTGCTTCCACCTGACCGAAGTCGGGATTAATGGTCATATCGAGAGTTAAATCAGTCGTGATTCCGATCTTTCCATCCAGTCCAATATTGAAACTTTCGGATGAACCGTCATTAAACGGATCATCATCTTCAGCTTCAAATCGCTCTAATTTCCCAACAAAATAAGGCAATAATTCAATATGCCTTTGAGGTTTAATCCCTTTAACTCCTCGCAATTCTCCAAAATTACTAACCCAACCCGGATCATCCTGTGTAATCAACTGCCAAACCGATCTTTCTTCCTCTCGATGAATTCTGCGGGTGACTTCGATTCCCCAAACCTGTTCATCTTTATCACTATAACGCAATTGATTTAAAGGGATTTTAATCTCTGCCGTCCAACCCTGTTCATCGATATGTGTTTTTCCATACCAGATTGGATTCCAACTCGTATCCCAACCATCTCCATCATCAGAAATAAATTCATCTCCCCTGACTCCGGAAACGCTTAAAGTAAAAGAAAAAGCAGTTCGTTTATCAAAATAACTATCGATGTTTACTTCTACCCAATCTCCAGGAAACCAATCTCTCGGTGCTGTAATGGAAGTAATTTTATCCGGTTCACTATCATAAGCTCGAAATCCAAAATAGATATTTCTGTCATCATAAAGAATTTTAAATTTCGTTTCCTGTGATGGAACTTCTTTTTCATACGGAGTTCTTTGAATGAAATCTCCTGCCCATTCAACTCTATTCCAGGCTTCATCTTCAATTTTACCATCGATGATTAACTCATCAGAACTAACTCTATCTGTGATATAGACTCTTTTTTCAGCACAAAAAAGAAATGCATTCAAAAAGATAAAAAATATAAAAAGTGAAAATATAAAATTTCTTTTCATTTAATCTCCTTTTCCATTTCGTTTACATGTTGCACTTATAAACGTACGTGAACATTAAGTTTCACTTAATCTTCGCTTGGAAGTATAACTTCCAATTCAATATATATTCACAAGTACAACTTGCTAACAAGAACTCGTAAAAAAAATCATTTATTTTACTCCATACTTACCCTGAAAAAGTTTCTTTCAAATATTCTTGCATTTGACTCTTTCAGGGTTGAAAATTAGATAATCTCATATTAACCTTGAAAGGGCTAAACAAGAGGAATCTTTTGAAAGAAGCCTTTTCAAGGTTAATTATTCACTTCCCAGAAACAGTCAGCTCATCGAACTTGATCCAGGGATAAAGATGATAACCTGAATTAACTCTTTCGGAAGATATTTGCTTAATATTGTTCATCATTTCCACGATATTTCCGTTTATCATCGTTTCGCTGATCGGATATTGTATTTCACCATTTTCTATGTAATAACTGTTCTTGGCAACACCGCTGAAATCTCCATTATCGCTGGGACGTCCACCGCTGAAACGGCAGAGAAGAATTCCTTTTTCAGTTGATTTGATGATCTCATCGAAAGATGTATCACCGGAATCGATGATATAACAACTTCCCTGATTCACAGCTTTTGGCAAACCGGTTTTTCTTGAACCGTATAATCCAAGCAGAAATGTTTTCAAAACACCTTTATCGATAATTGTACTGTTTTTAGCTTCATAACCATCATAAGTGACATAATAGTTGGATGCAAAAACTTCTGATAAAGGTTTTGAATGTAATGTCAATTTGGTGTCTGCAATCTTTTTATCGAGTTTATCTTTGTAAACGGAAATGCCTGTTATTAAAGGGTAATCTCCCAAAAATCCGGTAACACCTCCAATAATATCATCCATACATTCTGGTGTGATGATCACATTTCCGACAAATTTTTTCGGAATGGAAAATGTTTCAAGTTGCTCGGAAGATTGCTTCAAAAGCCTATCGATCGAACCACAATCCTTAATGGGTTTTTCCAGATCTTTTGAGAGATAAACCACAAAATTGAAGGAAGATGTTTTTTCACCTTCTTTGGTTGTTAATATCACCACAACTTTATAAAGACCTTTATTGCTGTTGAATTTCACTTCATTTGAATTTACGAAAAAACTATTGGAAACAGTAAAATCATAATGAATTCCTTCAAGGATAGTATTCGGAT
Source organism: uncultured Candidatus Cloacimonadota bacterium (assembly GCA_964457455.1). Lineage (GTDB taxonomy): Bacteria > Cloacimonadota > Cloacimonadia > Cloacimonadales > TCS61 > JABMPU01. The sequence goes on along the minus strand of CAYWJN010000029.1, from coordinate 19,935 downwards.
ATGCTTCTTTTGAATATTTCATAAATTCTTTTAGCCTGGAATACATTTTATCAATATCCGGTTTTTGCGGACCTGAAGAAAATTCTTTTGCAGGTTGCTTTTCCGAAATATCGTTTGCTTCATCCGGTTTGGAAGATTCGGCAAGTTCGATGACTTGTTTTGCTGCTTCATCGATGGATTTTTTATCGAGAGTGTTGATCGTTATCGAGCCTTTTTTGTTTTTTAGAATTCCAGTTAAAGAAAGATTCGTATTGAAAGTTGTTCTGAAAAGATTGATCTCTCCGGCTGCTACATTGAGTTCGTGTTTTTCACTTTTTCTCAAACTGCATTGCACTTTTTCTGCTCCCGCTTTTAAAAGAACATCTTGAGCATATTGAATTATTTCTATATTTTTCATTATTTACCTCCGATATTGACTTTACATTTGATGGCAGGACCGCCCATCCCGACAGGGATCATTTGCTTTTTACCGCAAAATCCTCCGCAACTCCAGACCATATCATCTGAAACCATTGTTACTGTTTTGAGCATATCAAAGGCAATTCCGCTGATTGTCGTATCCTTGATCGCTTTTCCCAGTTTCCCGTTTTTGATCTCATAACCCTTTACAACTCCAAACATAAACTCACTCGTGGAATCTGCCTCTCCGTTGGAAGATTGCATCAGGTAATATCCGTTTTCGATAGATGCGATCATATCTGCGAGTTTGCTTTTTCCGGGAAGGATCGCTGTGTTTCTCATGCGCACTAACGGTTCATCAGAAAAAGCATAAGCCCTCGCATTTCCGGTGAGTTCCATCTTAAAATGATTCGCATACTCTTTTGTATTCATGTATTTTTTTAGAACACCCTCCTCAATGATAACAGCATCTTCAGCTAATGTCCCTTCATCATCGATAAAAAGCGGAACCGGACACAATTTACCATCGAAATGATTGGCAAAATCAACCAGAGTTATCATTTCGCTGGCAACTTTCTTGTTCAGGAAATCTCCGGCAACCGAACCACCTTTCACAATATCGGCTTCGGTTGTATGCCCCATCGCTTCATGAGCCAGAATTCCAGCCAGATCGGCATCGAGAATACAATCATGAATACCGGCTTCTGCATATATTCCTTTTGATTTATTTATTAAGTGTTTATACTGCTCATCGAGTTTAGGATACAAATCTTCAGGATTCTCAAAATTATCTTCAAACTGTCCAAATCCTCCGTAAACATCATAGAGTTCGTAAGGTTGATTATCTTTCTCGACAGTCATGGTTACATAACCGATAGTTCTTGGAATCATCGAATATGAACTAGAGCCATCAGATGTAAGGAGAGATTTTTCCATATCGAGACAAGCAATAACGATCGTTCTGGAAATTAATTTCTCGAATTTCCCTTTGATATATTCATCGATTTCTTTTATAAACTCGATCATCTCTTTTTGAGATTTTTTTGGTTTCGAAGTTGTAAAATCATTTTGGGAATTTCCTTTCTTATTTGGAAGTTCCGGTTTATTCAACTTTTCCCTCGAATCTATGAACAAAGCATTTTTCGTTGCAGATTCGATGACCTGCTTGATAGTTTCTTCATCGAGTTCCGGGTTGGAAGCAAATCCCCACACACCTTCTTTATAAACACGAGCAGAAACGCCACCAATAGCCGTTCTGTTGTTACCCATAATGTCACCATTTACCATTGTAATTCGAATATTTCTGTTTTCCTGTACACGCAGTTCGGTGTATTCAGTAAAGTATTTCGAATACTTTTTTAAGTCTTTTAGAATCATTTCTCTCTCCCGATATATTTTTTTCTTAGTTTATTCAACATCTCGATACCGTGTTCATTTTATCCTTATCAATCCGTTCCCGCAATATACTGGCAGTAACCAATACTTATTGGTCCAATTTTTGTCAGTTCACAAGGGAACTCGATGCATTTAAAACAATATCGTACTTTCTTTTCTACTGCACAATGCTTGATCTTGCAAGGTCCGGTCAGTTTTGGTGTACAGCCTTCTTCTCCGTTGGGGCAGATTCCTTTCTGCATTCTGGGGCATATTTCACAGGAAATTCCACAAACACTTATCTTCATTTTTCCTCGATATTTTAATAATTTTATATTATATAAGCAATGTATGTGCCAATCAATAAGCTACTGAAAAACAATACTATAGCTATTTTGGTTAAAATATTTTATGTCCGCACGGGAACATTATTGTTCAAATATGAACATTTATACTGTATCATTTCCGGTCATAATGTTTTCACCATAAATAAACAGGGATTTTCTTTTCCCCATAATTCCTTGAATTCTTCCACTGGAACAAAACCACAAGCTTTATAAAACTCTCTTGTTTTTGCATAACTTTTGTCGGGATGTGCTGAGCTGAGGGTTTTCACGGTCAGGAATTTCTTCTTTTTCATTCTCAGATCTTCTTCAACAACCCGTATTAGCTTATTCCCAATTCCAAGACGGTGGAAATCCTGTAGAATACCACAAACGTAGATCTCGCTGGTTTCTTTGAAGTGAGATATAATGGATAAAAAACCTACTTCTTTTTCAAACATGTAAGCAGTGTAAAAATCTGTTTCTGCAGATTTTTCGATGTATTCTTTATTGGCAGATTCCAAGCCAAACCAATCCGGTAAAGCCTCAATGATATCTTTACAGATGCGGCTTTTTTCGGTTTTCTTCACAATTTTCTTGATCCGCATGTTTTTCTCCAGCCAATCTTTTTTGCGGATGTTGTATATGATGCAATGTACATCTTCTGTGAAATGCTGCATCGATTCGGGAAAATGATAAACACCTTCTCGAACCTTCACACCACCACAAGTTTCCTGCATTTTTTGGGAAGCCAGGTTCTTCTTATTTGGAGATGCTTCAACTATCTTGCATATAGTTCTACTGAAAAGATACAAGCAGAGTGCATTCTTGATCTCCTTTCCGTAACCATTTCCCCAGAATTCCGGAAGAAGTTTTATATCTGTTATAGAAATCCCCTCTTCATTTGGAAAACCGAGTTTGCATTCACCAACAGCTTTTCCACTGGATTTTTCAAGCACAACTAATGTTCGATTGAATTCACTTTCTCCGTATCCTTCTATTTGTTTTTTCACCCTTTCTCTGGAAATTCCCAATCCATTTGGGAAGCCTACATTTTGCATCACCTTTCCACTATTCCACAAAGATAGATAGAAATCTATATCAGAAGTTTGAGCTTTTCTAACTTTTAAGCGTTTTGTTTGAAATATCATAATTTCCTTTCTAGTTATCAACCACTGACTAACACTGACTTTTTTTTAGAATGCATTAACCGGGTCGATTTGGATTTACCTTGAAAAAGCTTAAAAGCATTTTCTTCCTGCTTAACTTTTTCAACAGTTTTTCCCTCGTTCACAATTTGCACTTGTAAACGCACTTGAGCATTAAGTTTTAATTATTCTTCTCTTGGAAGTATAACTTCCAAGAACAAAATTACTTAAATTATTTTTTTTCTAAACAATCTGTAAAATTCCTGCACATTCTGAAATTTGATTATATTTAGCTGACAAGTTTCTTTCAGCTAACTTCCTAATAATTTCATCTGCAATAAAATATACTTCATCTTCATCCCAAACAGCTTTGTATTTTTCCTTGCACTTCTCAAGTTCTTGTGAACTTTGAAACGCAATATCTGCGATTATTATTTTTCCATTTTTCTTAAGAACATTTTTTAAATCATATATTAAATCTATCTTTTCCCTTGAATCAAGGTGATGTATTGTGTAAGATGATATTATGTAATCAAATTCTAAATTTCTTAATTCTTTTGGAATTTCGTTTTTAAGATTTGATAAAATAAATATCCCATTTTGCATTTTTTCTCGTGCAATTTTTATCATTTTTTCTGAAAAATCCAAACCATAAATCAATGCTCCATTATCATAAAATATTTTCGATAATTCTCCGGTTCCGATGCCAATATCAAGAATTTTAGTTTCATTGCTTTTAATATCAATTAAATATTGAACATAAGATAGAACTTCATAATAACCTGCAAATGGATAACTATTACTGTTTTTTATGCTTTCATCATATTTTCCAGCCCAATTATCAAATCCCTTATTATCTAACATATTTCCCAACCCAAACCTTAAAAAGGTTCACATTTAAGAAATCCTCTGTTGGTAACCATTTTCAAGGTAAATTATGCTTCATCCAAACATTTGGTTCAATATAAACTCCTTCATCTTTTTCAAGATTGATCTCTACCAATTTCAAAGCTCCATCGATTTTGTAGCTTCCGGATTGTGGAAAATCCAATCCGGTCCAATTCATCCAATCCTGGATCGAACCGCGAATATCCATTGCTTTGGAACAAACCTTGATGATCTCTCCACCGAGTTTTTCGTGAACTCGAAGCCAAGGGTCAAAAAGTTTTCCGTCCTCTCTTTTCCAGGTTATATACTGCTTTATATCTGTTAGAGGATAATCTTTCTTCAAAGTTGGGCGAACAGGAATTATCAACGATTCAAGTTTGTGTTTTTTCCCTATTTGAACCATTGATCTTATCATTTCAGTGCTGATACCCTTCCCCTGATATTTTGGATTTATGGTGATGGAAAGAGCACAAAGCAGATTTGCTTTTAAGTTCTTTTGTTTGTCCTTAAAACCTTTTTCTAATGCCCAATCCCAACCTTCATCAGGTAAATTTTCTAATTCATAGTTCCAGTAGAGTGGGATGGAATTGCCTATTCCAACAATTTCTTCTCCATCCAGAAGCCAATATTGAAATTCCGGGAAATCTGAGTATAGTTGAAAGAAATATTCATTTGCTACAGCATCATTCAGCATGAATTCGGGCCAGACAGTAGCTACAATATTGTCACCTGAACTGACTAAATCTCGTCTTTCTTTACCGGTAAAAAGTTTCATTTTCATAAATTTATTCTCCTAAAATCCCCAATCTACATGAGCTTCAGGCAAAACAAATGCTTTATCAAGTTCCTTAAGCAGTTCTTCAGGAGCCTCGATACCATCGGAAAAAACTAATGACGAAGCAGGCATAATTCCGTACCACATTCTAGTGAAAGCATTTACAGAAGCTTTCAAAGTTGCAAGATCTTTTTGTTTTCCTTTTTTTGTAGAGGAATTATTGCCCAATGAAATCATGTAATCTCCAGCAATTCCTCTCCATTTTATTTTTTCAGGAATATACTTGCTGATCGGATCGGAAAGCTGTAAATTGAAGCTGAAATCTTCACAATTCAAATGGGTTTTCTTCATACATTTCTCAAGATCCAGAATTCGTAATTGCCAAAAAGCAGAAGAGTAGATGTAATTCTGATTTTCAGATTTTCTGGTCATTCCTTTCGCTAGATACGGTCTTTCGATGAAATCCTGCATATTTATGAAAGGCGGTTCCACCATCCTGATAAGAAGATATTGCTCTTCAAAACTTTTAATTAAAGCTAATAGATCCATCAATTGATCCAGATTCTGATACGCCATCCAACTCACCCAGATAGGACCTTGTTCTTTTCCTTTGCCATATAACCATAGATGATGTGTGAGATTTCCATTTTCATCATGATATCCAAATCCAACATTTTTACTTTTCTCACCCAATTCAGCTTGAGTTGTATATTCCGGTAAAGTAACAGCTCCATGACATAGTAATCTCTTTTCGCGAGAAATATGTACACTCCTATAATCTTTCTCTGTCAGCCTTTTTGGTATTTTCGGTTTGCGATTGATATTCAAAGTAGCGGGAGTAAATGCTACAATATGTTCATAATTCCCATTACCAAATCCCATTTTATTGTAATAGCCCTGATCGAAAATACACAGAGCTCCAACTTCGGATCCTTTCTGAGCATCCAGAGCAAGACGAGTAGCCGTAAGTCTTCCTGCTATTCCCTGCTTTCTAGCCATAAGGCTGGCTGTAACACCGGTTATTGCACTTAATTTAAGTTCTTCATTAAGATAACGGATAATTCCATCAGAGCTCGTAGCCATAACTTCAGCACCACCATTCAGCTCGTGCACAATTGTGTTAGCAGCGGGAAGAAATTTATTTAGATATTTATCCTTTTTCTCATCTTGCACCCAACCACATTCGTTCAAAATCCTAAAAACTGCTTTTTTATCCTTTTGAGGATCGTAATTTCTATAATTCATTATTTTCTCCTTATTATCTGGAATCACTGTTTTTTTCTAATTCAGAATCAAACTGCTGTTTTTGTGTTTCATCTTTTAAATGCTGTCTGACAGCTTTTCGTCCTTTTTTCTTGAACCAGCGTTTGCTGGAAGTATGCGCTTCATCCGGGTGTGCCGGACGCTTTCTGCTATATAGCTTTTTAGTTCCCGTTTTCATAATACACCTTTTTTTGGAGTGCAATAACCGTGTTATTGCTTTATAAAATATCACGGATATTTTACTCCAAAGTTACCTTGAAAAAGTTTATAAGCATTCTCTTCTCGCTGAACTTCTTCAACGGTTATAACCTCACCTCAATCCTCTTGAGATCGTTTGCTTCGCAAGCCGACTCATACCTAAAAGGAGAGGAAGTTTTTTTCCTTCTCCTCGTAGGAGAAGGTTGGGATGAGGTTTTTTACGCATTCAACAGCAATGCTTCCTGTTCTTCCATGAACTGATTCGTGTAAAGCCTGTAATAATAACCTTTTTGTTTCAGCAGTTCGTGATGATCTCCTTGTTCGGTTATTTTACCTTTTTGTATTACTAGGATGCGATCAGCAGAACGAATCGTGGAAAGACGATGTGCAATGATGAAGCTGGTTCTGTTTTCCAGAACTGTGTGTATCGCTTCCTGTATCAATTGCTCGGTTTCAGTATCTACAGACGAAGTAGCTTCATCCAGAATGAATATCCTGGGATCAGCTAAAATTGCACGAGCAAAAGAAATAAGCTGTTTCTGTCCAGTTGATAACTTCGCACCACCTTCTCCAACTTCCGAATCGTATCCCTTTTCCATTTTCGTAATGAACTCGTGTGCATTCACCAGTTTTGCTGCTGCGATGATCTCATCTTCAGTTGCATCCAGCCTGCCATAAACAATGTTCTCTTTGATTGAACCACTAAACAAATGAGGAGTCTGCAAAACATAACCCAGGTTGGATTGTAACCACAACATCGAACGACTGCGATAATCTTCATCATCTATCTTTATTTTTCCTTTTGTTGGCTCATAGAACCGGCAGGCAAGGTTCACGATTGTGCTTTTACCGGAACCTGTTTCACCTACCAAAGCAATGGTTTCACCTGTTTTGATATCCAGGTTGAAATTCTCCAGGACTTTTTCTTCATCTTTATAACCGAATGTAACATCTTCGAAAGATATATTTCCGTTTATTTTTGGCCAGTTTTCCTCTTTCGATCGAAGAATATCCCCAAATCTTTTGATGACTTCAGAGTTATCTGTTATCTGAGGTTTTTCATCTACCATAGAGAAGATACGTTCTGCAGAAGCTTGTGCATTCTGAAGTTCAGCAAACACACGAGCCAGCTCCCGCATTGGTTCAAAAAACTGAACCGTGTAGGAAATAAACGCCACCAGAGTACCATAGCTAATAGCCTGCATCATTACACCTTCACCGCCAAACCAGAGGGCAAGTCCTGTACCGATGCTTCCCAACGTAAGAACAGCCGGCAGGTAAAGCGAAGAAAAGATAGCAGCCTTCACAGATGAACGATACATCTCGGAAGTATTAACCTGGAATTCTTGCAGATTTTCTGCTTCCCGAACCAGGGTTTTTGTGGTTTTTGCTCCGGCAATTCCCTCATTGAAAGATCCGGTTATCTTTGAGTTTGTCTTCCTAACCTTTCGATATGCTTTAAGGATCTTCTTTTGGAAAAACAAGCTCAGCACAACCAATACCGGCACAACGGTAAGGGTTACTAATGCTAATTTCCAGTTCAGAATAAGCATTGTTATCGAAATCAGGATCATATAGGAAAATCCCCAGACAAGGTCCACAATACCCCACGAGATGAAGCTTCCCAACCGTTGACTATCGGAAGTCATACGAGCCATCAACCAGCCTACGGGAGTTTTATCGTAATAATTGAATGAAAGCTCCTGCAGATGCTGGAATCCTTTTTTTCGGATATCATAAGTAAGATACATCTCTATCTTTCCTGCAATATCGATGAAGAAAAAGATGTTTGCAGCCTGCACAGCTATCAACAGGAAATATATCATTCCGAATAATAAAATTCCATCGGTCTTTCCGGGAATCACAAAGTTATCTACTGCATACTTGCTCATCAGCGGGAAGATAACATCCACACTTGCCAGACCTATCATAAAGAGACCCAGGATCACAAGCCTTCTTTTGTATGGTTTACAGAATTGTAATAACTTCTTCCATAAACTTACATCAAATCTTTTATTATATTCCTGTTCTTTAAATGCATCCATAATTTACCTCGTTATTGAAACCACGAATTAACACGAATTATCACGAAGAATAACTTTAAACTTAACAAGTTTTAGGAACTTGTGAAGTTTTGCGAAATTACTTCGGCTGAAACCTTGCGAATGTCGAGAAAAGCAAGGAGTCCTACAACCTTCGCAAAGTCAGTATTTCTTCGTGTTTCTTGGCTACACAATTTTCTTTTCCTCTTTTTTATCAATTCTCAGTTCAATGTCTTCCTGCTCCAGGGCAAGTTCTTCTTCCAGAGATGTCTGGATAGCCCAGATGCGTTTATACAAGCCTTCCTTTTCGATCAATTGAAGATGAGTTCCTTTTTGAACAAGCTCCCCATTATCCAGCACCAGAATCAGATCAGCTTCTGCCAACGTTGAAAGTCTGTGAGAGATGATAAATGTAGTTACCTTCTCTCTGCGCATTCTCAATTTCTTCCCGATAGCTGCATCGGTTTCTGTATCCACAGCGCTCAATGAATCATCGAATATCAGAATAGAATTTCCATTGATGATAGTTCGAGCAATGGCTACACGCTGTTTCTGTCCACCGGAAAGCGTTACTCCCCGTTCACCGACAGCAGTTTTATAACCCTGTTCAAAATCTATAATCACATCGTGAATGGATGCAATTTGCGCTGCCTGAAAGACATCATCATCTTTTGCCTTTTTCTTTGCCAGCCCGATGTTCTCCTTTATAGTTCTGGAAAACAGGAACGGTTCCTGCAGCACGATTCCTATGTTCCGGCGCAAAGTCTTCTTACTGATCGATCTGATATCAACACCATCGATCGTGATCGAACCACTTTGATAATCGTACAACCTGGGCAGAAGGTTAACAAGCGTCGTTTTACCGGAACCTGTGGGACCCAAAATGGCTATGGTCTGACCCTTTTCCGCTTTGAAAGAAACATTCTTCAATATCGGTTTCCCTTCTTCATATTGGAAGGAAACGTTCTTGAATTCGATCTCACCATTTATTTTCTCCAAAGAAGAACCTTCATCTAATTCTTCTACCGGTTCATCCAATATTTCCTGGATACGCTCAACTGAGACCTGTGCTTTTCCCATATCTGTAAGAACTCTTCCCATCTGGCGGATAGGCCAAAGTAGCATTCCTACGTATGATGAAAATGCCATTAGAGTTCCCAGACTGATGATACCTTTTGCTGCCCAGTAAGTTCCCAGGATTATAACCGCTCCGATCTGCATAAGACTGAAGAAATCCGATACCGACCAATACCACGCCAGAAGACGAATGAGATGATATGTTTTATCACGATATTCTGCATTTTTTCCATCGAACTTATCTATCTCAAATTTCTGGCGGGCAAAGGCACGAACAACCCGAACTCCTGTCAGATTTTCCTGCAAAACCGTGGAAAGCCTTCCTTCCGATTCATCTGATTCTTTGAATGCTATTTTTACTTTTATGAAAAACAAAACAGCAAATGCAAATATCAATGGAACCAGCGAAAGCGAGATAAGCGTCATCTTCACGTTCATCGGCAACATGAAAGAAAGCGCAAAAGTCAGCATGAAAAGTGCTCTTCCCACCTCCACCAATTGGATAGCAAGAAACCTGCGGATAGTTTCCATATCCGAAGTACAGCGCTGGATCAGGTCTCCCGTCTTTGCCTTCACATGATATTCAAATGGCAGATATTGCAGATGATCATACAATCTATCACGAATATTCTGCACAATAGATTCCGAAGCAATTGCCGACCATTTTCCTTTGAAGAATAAAAATATTCCACGTGAAAGAGTAAGTAAAATCAGGATGAAACTGCACATCCAAAGACTTTGAGCAAGAATGCTCTTTCCACCTAAAAAATGGAATATACTTTCAAACGCCGGAGCCAGCCAACCTTGTATCTGCATTGGTTTATCACCAATTATCGAATCTATCGTTACACGCAATATCATAGGCCAGATAAAGCGGATGAACGTAGCAAATCCAATGGCAGCTATCGAGAAAACATACAGCGATCTACTACCTTTCATAAAGTTCCAAATTAACTTAAATTTATTCATAATAATACTCTCATTTTCAGTATTCAATATCTCAATAACTATTCTCAAAGCAGGAACTTTGAGTTACAAAAAAAAGCTCGAAAGGGCTTCCCCCTTCGAGCTTTTTGTATTTAACTTTTTTTATTTTTAGATACAAAAATAGTGGGATCTGCCCATGTTTATACATCGACCAATCCCACCAATATATATTATCGACTTTTTACAAGCCTACGAATGAATACAAAGGTTTAACAGGACAGGTCGCCTGTTATACAGAACTGCCTTGCGGAGTTCTGATGAGTTTAATAATATTCATGAATACCTCCTTTTATTTTTTTACATTTTACTTTACAACGCACATCTATCTTAATAAGAGCTTTTTATGTCAAGATTTTTATTACAGAAGGTTTAGAATAAATTTAAAATAGGATTATTACTAATCATTAAAAAATATCTTGCCTAAATAATCATATTTAAAAAAATTGATAAATAAATATTTAAGAAAAACGGAGGATAAATGAAAAAATTGATCATCTCATTAATAGCTTTCCTTTTGATAAACTGCATTCTTTTGGCAACAGCAGAGAAAGTGGCGGTATTAGATTTTGAGAAAAATGATCGGGATAGTGATTACGTTTCCAAACAATTGATGAAATCCGATTTTAAAGCAGTTTTTGAAGATTATGAAAACCTTGAATTGGTTAATCAAAAAGAGACAAAAAAAGTGGTGGATGCTCTAAAAAAACAGGGTTACACAAATCTTTTTAATCTCGGAATCGAGCAGATTACAGAGCTTGGGAATCAACTCGGAGCATCTATAGTAATCTGGGGAAATGTTTCATCAACTTCATCTGCTAATGACTTCAAACTAACAGCTAAAATTCTCAGTATGAAATCTAAAGATGTGGTCGCATTAAATTTTATTGTAAAAAAACAAAAAAAGCAACGAATAGCTGCTATCAAAGAGAATTTAATCGTAAAAATTGAGGAATTCAGTGGGGGAGAAGTAGAGAAAGTTTTAGGGATTGCAACGCAGCATTTTAACAGTAAAAATTATCCTGCTGCTGAAGAATCTTTTTTGCAGGTTATAGAATTAGAAAAAGAAAATGTAAATGCTTTATTTTATCTTGGATTCATAAATTATATTAATAATAATTTCGAGAAATCAGAAGAATTTTATTTAAAAGCTTTAGAGATTGAACCTGATAATAAGGACATTCAAGAACATTTGAGCGGTACATATCTGAAACAGGAAAAGTATGAAGAAGCAATTGATGTTCTAATCCAAATTGCTGAAGCTGATGATAATCCGGCTGTCTGGTTAAAAATCGGAAAAATTTATTTGGATATCGAGTATTACGAAGAAGCTCAGGAAGTATTTGAAAAAGCAATTGAAATTGACCCGGAATTTGCTGAAGTACATTGCGAACTTGCTAACTTATTTTTTGACCAGGATATGTTCGATGAAGCAGTTCCTTATTATGAATTAGCTTCAAAAGCATTTCCAGATGATGAAGATGTTCAAAAGAAATTAGCAAAATGCTATCATAAAACCGGGAAATTGGACAGTGCAATAAAACAATACAAAGATTTGATAGCAGAACAACCGGATAACCTTAATGCATACCTTAATCTGGCTGGTGCCTATCGAATTACGAATCAGAATGAAAAAGCTATCGAAACCTTATTAGAATTGAAGAAATTGGCTCCTGAAAATCCTAAAGTTTATACTCAATTAGCAGATGCATATGTTACTTTGAAGAATTATATAAAAGCTGAAAACAATGCGAATAAAGCAAAGGAACTTAGTCCTGAACTTTACGAACCATATAAAATTCTTGCTCAGGTTTTTCAGCTTATCGGATATCAAAAATATGAAGAATTTCTGCAATTGGAAGAACAGGCTAAAGATGCTTATGGAACACAAGCAGATGAACTCGTTGAAGAGCGGGATAAAGTAAAAAAAGTTGCTAATGATTATTTTGTACAGTCTGGGAAATATCTTGATGAAGCAGAGATAAGAACTGATTCAGTATCTACTTTGAAGGAAATTAAAAGTCGAAGGGAAGTCCTTAAAAAACTTTTGGAAGCTACAAAATCTGATTGGTTCTAAAAGTATCATTTTTTTTAATGAGTTATAAAAAAAGACCACTCTTCGAGCGGGATACTTCTTCTTGTTCCCAAATGAAATCAAAGTAAAACTTTTCAAAAAATTGCATTCCCAAATGTCCCGAAGGCTTTCGGGAGGAACGAGTAGGACTGTAGATTTGATATTTAGTATTTGTTTTTTATTTGTGATTTGTAATTTGAGTTTTTATCAGTCCCGACAGGTTTATTTTTTTGAAAATAATATCGGAAATAATTCGTTGATATGAGAGATCTTATATGTTTTCAAACTTGTTTTTATATTCTTTGTTTTTTTAGGAATTACAATATTTTGATAACCGAGTTTTACAGCTTCTTTTAATCTTTTTTCTGTTTGAGAGACAGGTCGAATCTCACCATTTAATCCAACCTCGCCAATTAACATTGTATTTTGAGGTAAAGCAGTTTCTTTGAAACTCGAAAGAATAGCAGCAACAATTGCTAAATCGAGAGCTGGTTCAAGAGCTTTCATACCTCCGGCAAGATTAATAAAAACATCATTATTTTTCAGATTCAGAGAAAGACATTTTTCTATCACAGCCAAGATTAAGGCAAGTTTACGATGATCAAAACCAAGAGAGACTCGTTGAGAAGTTCCGTAGCTGGCATGAGCAACCAGAGCTTGGACTTCAACTAAAAATGCACGGGAACCTTCTAAAACAGAACCTACAGCAGTTCCGATTTTTTGTTCATCCATATTCAGGAAAAGCTGGGAAGGATTTGCAATTTCTTTTAGACCTGAAGATAGCATTTCAAAAAGACCTATTTCATTGGTTGAACCAAAGCGGTTTTTTGTAGCTCGCAGAATCTTGAATTGATTTTGTGTTTCACCTTCAAAATATAAAACCGTATCAACCATATGCTCGATAATTTTTGGTCCTGCCACAGCTCCTTCTTTAGTTACATGTCCAACCAGGAAAAATGAAATATTAAATTTTTTGGCAATACTTGTGAAAAGAGCAGTGCATTCACGCAATTGGGCAATACTGCCGGCCGCATTTTCAATCGAATTCGAATGAACAGATTGAATGGAATCTACAATCACAAACGAAAAATCATTCAGATAATCCAGGATTTCTTCTGCTTCTGTTGTGCATAAAAGAAATAAATTATCGGAATTACGCTTCAATCTTTCACTTCGCAGTTTTATTTGTTCTTTACTTTCTTCGCCTGTAACGTATAAAACTTTTTTTCCCATTTCAGCAATTTTATTTGCCACCTGAAGCATCAAAGTCGATTTGCCAATTCCAGGTTCTCCTCCAATCAGCACAACCATTCCGGGCACGATGCCACCTCCAAGAGTAACATCAAATTCTTTTATATTGGAAGATAACCGGATTTGGGTTCCGAGTTCAACATTTTTTAACAGTTCTGGTTTTGTTTTCTCCAAACCTTCAAGATTTGCAAAGACCTGAAGGTTTCTTTTTTTCTTTTTTCCAATTATCCTGCTGGTCTCTTTTAATGAATTCCAGGCACCACAAGCCGGGCATTTGCCAGACCATTTTGTTGTTTCAGCACCGCACTCTGTACAGAAGAACATAGCTTTCCTCTCTTATAATGCTAAAATGTTATGTCTTTTCTTTTCATAGTTGATTTCCAGTATTCTAAATTTACTAATTTTTGTGACTTAGCAAGTTTCAGAAAGTTCCAATATCACCTTTATCATAAAAAAAGGTAAAAAATAAATAACTGTATTCTCGAATTTTCTTGAATCATAATAATTACTTGAAAATACAAATGCGATTTCGGGTTTATATTTTTTGATGAAACTAACTAAAGACTTTTGTAAAGTTGGTTTTGATATATTTGATTTAATTTCAACAGGAATTATTTTCGAGTTAATTTCCAAAATAAAATCTACTTCTGCTTTCGATTTTGTACGCCAATATTTTATTTCGAGTTCTCCTTTTGTAATTTCAGAAAAAACAAAATTCTCAAATAAAGCCCCTTTATCCGGTCGCAAAAAAATATCCTGAAAATTCTGTATGATTGAATTCCGAAAACCTGTATCTGAAAAAAAGATTTTTTTGGACTTGCTTATTTCTAAAAGTTTATTTGAAAAATATGGATTTATCAGACTGATAATATATGTTTTTTCTAAGATATTTAATAGTTGCCTGGTTTTCTTAATATGAACTCCAATAAAGTTTGATAATTCATCCATCTGAATCGGATTCGATATTTTCAAAGCAAGGTATTTTGCTAATTTCTCAATTTCAAAATCATCTGAAAGATTTAAAATATCCCTGATCTCTTTTAATAAATATGTCGAAAAAATATTTTTTAAAACAATTTGTTTTTCCTCGAAATCTTCAGCAATCGAAGCTCTCGGAAAACCACCAAAAACAATGAATTCATCTACGAATCTGGAAAATCTGATTCTAATAGTTGAGGACAATTCGGGTAAAGATTCCTTTTTAGAAGCAATTGTTTGCTTAACTTGATTTATCAATTTCTTTAAAACATTTTGATAACCTTCTTCATCTCTGAAAGATAAAAACTCGTAAAAACTAAATGGATGAAGCTTAAATTGGAATATTCTGCCCACTAAAAATTTCGTGGCTTGTTTTGTAAGATCCAATGAAGAAGAACCGGAAATGATTATCTTTTTGTTCGGAACTGTATCAAATAAAAATTTTAGCTTTTGACCACCTTCTCTGGCATATTGAAATTCATCGATTATCAATATATCACATTTAGAGAGGAATAATTTTGAAAATGAATTAATATCTTCCTGAAACATTGTGAGAATTTCTCTGTCTTCAAATGTTATAAAATTGCAATTGGGTCGTTTTTCGAACAGATTCTTCAGGAGTGTAGTTTTTCCAACCTGTCTTGCACCCAGAAGTGCTATAATTTCCGGTGTATGAAGATATGATTCGATTTTTTTTTCTAAATCTCTGTTAACATACATATTTTATCCCTGCTATTCTGGAAAGACTTTTAGTTTCAACAGGGTTATTTTGTCAAGTTCTGTTTTGAAATAGCTCTGAAATAGCTCTTCTTCTCGCCTAATGTAGAGTGGCTTGTTATGGGTTTTATTAATCAAACTTAACCCCAACTGCTTATGTTTTGTTGATGACCAAATTATTTTTGTTTTTTTCCCACAAACCTAATACAAATATCCAAATTCCTATACTCACAAATAGAATTATTAATTTTGAACTTCCGTTAATTCCATTCTTGATAATTGGGTTAAACATCATAATGTTAATTAGCAGATGAAAACAAGCGCAGGCAATAATAGATTTTGTTTTCCTAGCAACTTGTCCAATTCCCCAACTTCCCAAAATCAGGATTCCTAAAAATTGTAAGTTTGAAAGAATTGTAAAATTATTGATAAAACTCAAATGCCATAAATACCATAAAAAACCAATTATCGTGTATTTGATCAAAGGTTTCTTTTCCCACAATTCATCTTCAAGATATCCACGCCAGCCAATCTCTTCAGCGAAACAATAGATAAAAGTTGCTATAGCTCCGATTAGCCCAAAATAATGAGTGTTTATTCCTTTTGAATTTGTAACGCCAATAATTAACATTAAAATAATTGGAACAAGACTCATTAGAATACTCAGTTTTTTAGATGTACCCCAAATTGACATATTGGTTTTACATTTTTTCTTTAACAGGTTAATTGAAATAATTGCTCCGATTATTACGCCTATTGCTCCTAATGGACTAAATAAAACTAATGTAAAAGCTGGGAGATTATCTGATACTGCATTCCAGCCAAATAAATCAAATCTAAATATATTGGATAATGATATTGCAATTATATAGAAAACTACAATTCTTAACAGACGTGAATTTTTCATTTATTTCCTTTCTTTATTGCACACAACACAAAGCTCTGCTTTGTGAATTCCTCAAACCAGAGGTACGAGTTACATATCAAAATAATTTCTTGCTTTCTTAATATCTTTCTGAATTTCTTTTATAAGCTCAAGTTTCGAAGAAAATCGTTTTTCTTCTCTTATTCTTTTATGAAAGAAAACTTCTACTTTCTTATTATAAAGATTTCCGGAAAAATCTAAAATATGAGTTTCAACTTCTTTAATTCCCGTGTTTTTCAGAGTTGGACTGTAGCCAATATTGGTTAAGCCAAAGTATTTATTAGATTCAACAATAACTTTGCAGATATAAACACCGATGGCAGGAATCAATTTATTTGCATCATGAGGATGAATGTTTATAGTTGGAAACCCGATTTTTTCACCGATCTTATGACCCGTAATAACTTCACCGGAAATTGAATACAATCTACCAAGACATTTTGCTGCATCCTGAATGTCGCCTTCACGAATAAAATCCCGGATGAGACTGCTGCTGATAATGCGATTATTGATTTTAAACGGTTCAATAATGTCTACTTTATAACCATATTTTTCTTCGTTTTTTTTCAGGAATTGATAATCACCTTCACGAAACCTACCGAAGTGCGTATCATATCCAACTACTATTTCTTTAACTTTTATTTCCTTAATAATGATATTTTTCAGGAATTCTTCTGCAGAAAGTTTAGCCATCTTTTCATTGAAATTCAGATAAAAAATGCATTCGATTCCAAATTTTTTCAAGAGTTTTTCCTTTTTATCTTTTTCCGTGAGAAGATAGGGAAAGGTCTTGCGATGAATGGTTTCCAAAGGATGATGATAATATGTTAATACAATGGCTTCACCGTTTGCCAGTTCAGCCCGTTTTTTCAGTTCTTTGAAAAGAGATTGATGTCCAAGATGAACACCATCAAAAGTTCCCATTGTTAAAACAGGATAATTAAACTTGCATTCTTGTTTTTTCAGAAAAGTCATATTAATACCATTTTGGGTTTTAAAATATTATTTTGGATTTCTGCAAATCCAATGCAATTGTTTTCTTCATCAAGAACTATGATTTCATTTTTGTCTGTTTCAGAAATAGTAAAAAATCTACCGTTTCGGAAACTTTCGATTTTTTCTTTCTTAAGATTGATCCTAGGAAAATCCGGTAAAATATCTGAGATGGAATGGAGATGTTTTTTCCAGTTTTCCTGTGTAAGTTCTTCCAGTTTGATAGAATTCCGGATATTGAGTTTTCCGATTTTTGTACGTCTTAATTCCCAGGTTGTTGCTAGAGCACCTAATTTTTCTGCAAAGGTTTCACTTAAAACCCGGACGTACGTACCTTTGCTTACGAGTGTTTTATACGAAATAAAAGGATGTTCATATTTGAGAATTTTAAAATTCATTATTTTTATTGGGCGTGCTTTCAGGTTAATTTCTTCATCCTTCCTAGCAAGTTCGTAAGCACGTTTTCCATCAATTTTTACAGCAGAAAATCTTGGAGGTGTTTGCTCGGAGATACTCAGAATATACGGAATAATTTGGTTTAATTTATCAATTTTGAATTTTTGGATTTCCTTTTCTTCTATGATTTTTCCGGTTTTATCACCTGTGTCAGTTTTGATTCCAAGTTTCATTGTAACGATATATTCTTTATCTTTTGAGGAAAGTTTATCTGCTATTCTTGTGGCTTTCCCGATGCAGACAGGAAGAAGACCGCTGGCAAAAGGATCGAGAGTTCCGGTGTGTCCGATTTTTCTAATGTTTGTGATTCTCCTGATTTTTTTTACAACATCAAACGAAGTTATTCCTGCAGGTTTATCAATCAGAATGATGCCGAATTCATTCATCTAAAGTTGTTCCCTGATTTCTTTTAAGATCAATTGTTGAATATCATCCAGACTTCCGTTGAGCTTGCAACCGGAAGCATTTTTATGACCACCACCATCGAATTTTGATGCAATTATATTTACATTTATGAATTTAGAACGAAGATGTAGTTGATATCTTTTTTCTCCGATTTCTTTGAAATAAACAGCAACTTTCAGATTTTTTATGCCTTTAATCCAGCGAGTCAATCCTGCTGTAACTCCATTATTCAGTTTGTTTCGTTTCAGCATTTCCAGTGTCGAGTGCATAAACAGGATTTCATCATCGTTAAAAATTTCTATAGTTGAGAGCACTTCCCCGACAAATTTCATTTCGGGAATGGTTTTATCAAGCAGGTATTTCTTGGCAATTTTTCCGGGTTCCAATCCCAGTTCCATCAGCTTGGAACAAATTCTGAAGGTTTCCGAACTTGTGTTTGAATTCATGAAATTATCTGTGTCATTCAAGATTGTTATGTAAATCGCTTCGGAAATAAATTTTTGAGAGGAATGAGGAAAAATTTTTATCTCATCCTCAAACATTTGAAAAACAATTTCTCCAATACTGGCAAATTTTGTATCAATAAAAGAGTATGCTTCAGGAATTATCTTGGATTCGATATGATGATCGATCGCTATTATTTTTTTTGCTTTGGAAATTAATGGAACGCATTTTCCAATACGACTTTCTTCATGACAATCAACAATGATAAGCAGTTCATACTTCAATTTTTCGGAAAATATAATATAATGTTTTTTATTATCCAAGAAAGTGTATTTTGAACCAACCGGTTCTTCCAAAATAATTTCTGCTTTTTGGTTTTTGATTTTGAAGATTTCCTGTAAAGTCAGAGCTGAGTAATAGCCGTCACCATCCGGTTCTACATGAGTTACAATCCCAATAGATGAATAAGAATCGATTGCTTCAAGAAGCGTTTTTTTTAGTTCGGAAATTGTAGAAAAATTCATATTTATTTCTCTTTTTCAGCGTGGATTTTAGCAAATATCTTATCTATATTTCGAGCATTATTTTCTAAGTCATCATGCAGGAAAATCAATTCTGGAATTTGACGTAGAAACTTTGCTGCAGCAATTTCCTTTTTGATAAATCCTGAGCTTTTTGTTAATGTTTCTAAAATTTCCTTAGAAGATTTTTCTCCTAGAAAAGTGAAATAGATTTTTGCATGTGAAATATCATTTGAAA
Source organism: uncultured Candidatus Cloacimonadota bacterium (assembly GCA_964457455.1). Lineage (GTDB taxonomy): Bacteria > Cloacimonadota > Cloacimonadia > Cloacimonadales > TCS61 > JABMPU01. The sequence continues at coordinate 462 of CAYWJN010000029.1, read as the reverse complement.
GCTTGACAGCACTGATACTGACCCATTCCAGGTTTTTGTCTCGCAATTTGTAAGTTACAATATTATTGATAAATTTAAGGAGTTCTTTTTCAAGTCTTTGAATTCGAATTCTAACCATAATTCATCTCCGATTGTTGCTGATTCTCGTTGCGATCAGGCAACTGCTTGATCTGCAAAGACGGATTTTCTTGGCAACTAAAACTTTATGTTCTCAAGTAAAATAGTTTACCATCCGTGCAGATCCGTGAAAATCTGTGAGCCATTACTTTTAATAATGATCTCAACTAATTTTTATAATTTTCTGGATATTTCTTCGATGATATAAGCTTCGATCACATCATTTTCTTTGATGTCATTATATCCTTCGATTCCAATTCCGCATTCTGTTCCGGCTTTCATCTCAGTAACTTCTTCAGCATAATGTTTCAAAGATGAAAGTGTGCCCTCAAGAATCATGATGTC
>CAYWJN010000028.1:0-27776 GCA_964457455.1 uncultured Candidatus Cloacimonadota bacterium | reverse complement strand
TGATATTTTAAAAATGTCTCAGAAAAAGTTTTCACACAGGCTGTCTGTTTGGGAATACAATGCGTTACGAAAGAGGACTTTCGTAACGAGCAAAAAATTAGTTTGATATTAGACTAAATAAAAAAAATATTAGGAGGTGTTTCATGAAGAAAACGTTATTTTTCTTATTTATTTTAACATCGTTTTTTTTGAATGCTCAATGGAGCAATGACCCAAGTCTTAACACAGCAGTTTGTGACCTTACAGGTTCACAAGCGATTCCCAAAATCGCAACAAGCACTGAAGGAGATATTTACATTGGCTGGTTCTCAAATGAATCCGGTAACTATGATGTTCGCCTGCAAAGATTCGATTCTAATGGAAATGAACTCTGGGCACAGAACGGTATTCTTATCAGTGACCATCCATCCATGAGTTGGCTTACAGATTGGGATATGACTGTGGATGAAGCAAATCACGCAATCTTAACTTTTCAGGATATCAGAAACGGAGGAAACAATAATGTTTATGCTTATCGTATTTCTCCGACTGAAGAATTTATCTGGGGTGATGATGGACTCGAACTTTCCAACAGTCCGGCATTTGATGTAGCTCCCAAAGTTACAGTAACTTCTTTAGGAAATGCAGTTATTGCCTGGCAATCGGAAGATGTTATTATCATGCAGAAAATCTCTCCTGAAGGTACTCTGCTTTGGGGAAATAATGGCATTATTTTAAGTGGTAACAATACTTATTCATGGCCTCAATTATTACCTACGGAAAGTGAAGAAATTATCTTAAAATTCTTTGAGGATTCAGGTCCTCCCTACTCCCCAACCCGTCATATTTATGCCCAAAAGTTTGATACGGACGGTAATCCTCTCTGGGCTGATAACACTGTTATTTCCAATGCAGGAGGAATCTCTGCCTGGACCCAGATATTTCCTATTGTAAGTGATAGAAATGGCGGATTTTTTATTGCCTGGCACGATGATAGAGATAATAATATGTTAGCAGATATTTTTATCCAGCATGTAGATGCCAATGGTCAAACTCTTTTCATTGATAATGGTATCGAAGTTTCTCTGATGGCAAACAGGAATCATTTTTATCCTGATATAGCTTTCCCGGAAAATTCAACTGATATTTTTATTTATTGGAATGAGATGGATTCAGACCAGAACCTGAGAGGAATTTACGGACAGAAAATTTCTGATACAGGCGACAGGCTCTGGACAGATAATGGTATGGCTTTTATCGAGCTTTCTTCTACTGATGTTTATCCCTTGGCAGCAAGAAGCTCTGAATCTGATGTAGTAGTTTTTTATAAAGAAAATTTAAGCTCTGTCAATAACCGGGTCAAAGCAATGATGATCGATCCTGGTGGTGCATTTGTCTGGGATGAAGAGCATATTACTCTTTCTTCTATTGCCAGTGAAAAGCTGCATAATGTGGTCAGTCACTATTATAATAATCAGTGGATTGCTGCCTGGGAAGATAGACGAGCAGATGATGGAGATATTTATGCTCAGAATATAAATCTGGATGGAACTTTGGGTTCAGGTATTCCAATATGGCTAATCTCTTTTGTAGCAGAATATATTGATGGTAATGTAATTATTTCTTGGGTTACACAATTTGAAACAAATAATGCCGGATGGAATATTTACCGTTCAGATACGGGAAATTTTATTGATGCTATTCAACTTAATCCGGAATTGATTCTGGGAGCGGGAACCACTACATTACCCACATATTATGAATTTATTGATGATTATAACCTGATTCCCGGAAATACATACTGGTATTGGTTAGAAAGTATCGACTACACCGGAGAGACAATAATATGGGGTTCAATCATGATAACAATACCGCAGGTTGGAGTAGATGATCATCAATTAAAAATTGTCGATTTTCAATTATCAAATTTCCCCAATCCCTTCAACCCTTCAACAACAATTTCTTTCTCAACCACAGAGAGCACGGAGAACACGAAGATTTTTATTTATAATTTTAAAGGACAGAAGATTAGACAATATTCAATTTTCAATAACCAATCTTCAATTGTCTGGAATGGAAAGGATTCAGAAGGCAAAGATGTCTCAAGCGGAATATATTTCTACAAATTGCATGCTGGGAAATATACATCCACGAAGAAGATGATTTTAATGAAATAAAATAAACCTTGCGAACTCCGACGGCTGCTAAATTTTTTTTTGTTAAAGGCTCATTAATTAAAAAAAAACGGAGAAAAAAAATTATGAAAAAAGAAAGCATTTTTATCCTAATTCTAATGATTGTATTTTCAATCACTTTGGCTGCAAAATTCCAGGATATTCCGGTAACCAGGAATCTTGATCCGGAAAGATTTCCTGTTACAGGTTTTGAGGAATATCAAAAGAACAATCCATCCAAACCGACTCATTTTTCCGAAATCAGCAGAAGAGTAGCTGAAAACCGAACAAATGAAAACTGTCTTATCATCATTGAAACTTCTCTTTATCCTTTGATTTTCGATGCGATTTCAACATATCAAAACGACCTTTTAAATGAAGAATTAAACTCATTTCTGGTAGAATTCACAGGAACTTCAGCAGAAGATATGAGGGATATTATCATTGCTTATTATAATACTGAAGAAATTGTGAGTGCAACTCTCATCGGAAATTTACCTTCAGCCTGGTTTGAAATGTTCAATGATTTTAATAACAATGGGATTCAGGACCCGGATGAAGATTGGGTTGAATTTCCCTTAGACCTGTTTTTCTCTGATATCGATGGATATTGGATTGATACTGATGGAGATGATATTTATGATTATCATATTGAGGATGTACATCCGGAAATTGGTGTGGGACGAATCAAAGCTGACAACCTGACTATGCCGGGTATAACGGAACCTGAGATGATAAATTCTTATTTCCAGAGAAATCATCTTTTCCGCAATGGTCTGATTCAAGATAATGATACAGCTCTGGCTTATATCGATGATGACTGGGAATATTGGGGACCGGAATACCAAGCTGCCATGGAATTTGCTTATTCCGATGTAGAGCTTGTTAATGATATCAATCAAACCACAGCTTCGGATTATAGAGAAAATCGCATTCAAGTCGGTTATGAATTCATCCAGGTTCATGTGCATTCCGGACCTGACGCACACTATTTTTATCAGGATAATGGTACAAATACCCAAATGGTTACAAACTATCAGATTTCCTATCTGCAGCCAAAATCTCATTTTTACAATCTTTTTGCCTGTTCCAATTCCCGCTTTACCACTCCTAACAATATGGGTGCAATGTACCTGTTTGCGAATGAATATTGTCTGGGAACACTTGGTTCAACCAAAACCGGAAGTATGCTTTGGTTTGAAGATTTTTATGAACCGCTTTCTTTGGATAATACAATTGGTGAAGCTCTGCGCCAATGGTGGGAAGTTAGCGTGGATACAGGTCCGGACTGGATGTGGGAGCGTTCCTGGTTTTATGGAATGATAATTCAGGGAGATCCAACTCTGAAAGTGCATTATGATGACGGAAACATTGTGTATGTGCCGGATGATTACCCAACCATCCAATCTGCAATCGATGCAGTTGTAGATGGAGATAAAGTTATTGTGAATCCCGGAACTTATTATGAAAATATTGATTTTAATGGTAAGAATATCACTATCGCATCATTATTTTTGATAACGCAAGATACAACCTACATCTCACAAACTATCATAGATGGCAACCAGAATGGAAGTGTAGTAACGTTCTTCAGTGGAGAAGATTCAACTGCTGTTTTATGTGGTTTTACGATTCAAAATGGTTATGCCCAGGGAAGTTGGACAGAAGGTTGGGGTGGTGGAATTTCCTGTGATAATTCCAACCCGAGTTTAGAGAATGTAACGATAAGCAATAATTCTGCTTCTTTCTTAGGAGGTGGGATTTTTTGCTGTTATTCCGATCCGAGTTTAGTAAATGTAATGATAACAGGCAATTCGACATCAGATTATAGCTCTTGTGGAGGTGGGATTTATTGCACTTCTTCCAGCCCGAATTTAGAGAATGTGACGATAACTGGAAATTCGGCTTGGTTTGGTGGTGGAATTTATTGCTATAATAATTCTATCCCGAATTTAAAGAATGTGACAATAAGCAAAAATTCTTATGATGATTATGGAGGTGGGATTTATTGCAATAATAATTCCAACCCGATTTTGGTGAACTGTATTTTGTGGAATGATTCCTCAGCAGAAATATACTTAGAGGACAGCTCAATAGATGTTGTATATTCCAATATCCAAGGTGGATGGGAAGGTGAAGGCAACATCGATGAAGACCCAAATTTCGTAAATTCTTTAGAGGATAATTTCCACATACAAGACACGAGCCCTTGCATTGGTGCAGGTATTGATTCAATTGAAATTAATGGAACCTGGTATTATGCACCTGAATTCGACCTCGAAGAAAATCCACGACCGAATCCCACAGGTTCAATGCCGGATATGGGAGCTTATGAGAATCCTTTGGGAGAACCACAGGTTACCTCAGAGAATTACGAATTACAAATTTCAGATTACAATTTACACAACTCTCCAAATCCATTCAATCCTGCAACGACGATATATTTCGAAACCACGAATTTACACGAAGATACACGAATTGAAATCTATAATTTGAAAGGACAAAAGGTAAAAACTTTCCTTCCGTTCCCAAACGGGAGTTTGGGAACGAGAGAAGTAGTATGGGATGGAACTGACCAAAACAATAATCCTGTTTCCAGCGGAATTTATTTCTATAGATTGAATATTGATGGTAAAACTAAAATTTCCAAGAAAATGATTTTGTTGAAATAATGGAGAACAGATGAGCAAAGACTTAGAGAAAGCTGATGAGCTTTTACAAAGAGCATCTATTGCTGCGGGGGTTTTCAGTCAGTATGATCAAAAGCAAGTAGATAATATTGTCAAAAAAGTATATGAAGCAGGTTTCAATCATAGGGTGAGTTTGGCAAAAATGGCTGCTGAAGAAACTTACATGGGAGTTTGGCAGCATAAAGTTCTGAAAAATATTCTTGCTACGCAGATGGTTTATGAAAACATCCAAGATGAAAAAACGGTTGGTATTCTTTCTCATGATGAACTCACAGGTATAACTGAAATCGCTCAACCTTTAGGACCTATTTTTGCTATTACACCTATTACAAATCCAACCTCAACTGTAATGTACAAAATACTTATCTGCCTTAAAACCAGGAATCCGATTATTATCAGTCCACATCGCGGAGCCAGGAAATGCAGTAGAGAAGCTGCGAGAATCTGTTATGAAGCAGCCCTGCAAGCCGGAGCACCTGAAGATTGCATTCAATGGGCACCAAAATCCTCCCGGGATTTTACTCAGATCTGTATGTCTGACCCTCGAGTAGCTTTGATATTAGCAACAGGTGGAACAGGGTTGGTTCAAGCAGCTTACAGTTCGGGAACTCCTGCTCTCGGAGTTGGTCCGGGGAATGTTCCGGTTTTCATTGATGAAAGTGCGGATATTCCCTTTGCAGTCGAAAATATCATCAGCTCCAAAGCGTTTGATAATGGAACCATCTGTGCTAGCGAACAATCTATAGTAGTAGAGAAGAAAATCGCTGAAAAAGTTATCACTGAATTTAAAAAGCAGAACTGTTATTTTCTAAGTCCAGATGAAATTGAAAAAGTGGAAAAAAAGGCAATTGATACGTATTCAGGTGTGATGAGTGCTCAGATAGTTGGTCAATCTGTGCAGAAAATAGCTGAATTAGCTGGCATCACAGTTCCATCCAACACAAAAATATTGATGGCTCATCTGTATGGAGTGGGCAAAAAATATCCTCTTTCATTAGAAATTTTAGCTCCTATCTTAACCTTTTATATTAAAGAAAATTATCAACAAGCTATTAAGACCTGTATCGACTTGAATTATCTGGGTGGAATTGGTCACACAGCAGGTATTTATGCTAATAATAATGAGAGAATTTCTGAGTTTGCAGATTTGATGAATGCTGGTAGAGTCGTCGTGAACACGCCTTCAGCTCAGGGTGCAGTCGGTGGTTTATTCAATAAGTTACATACATCTTTTACTTTAGGCTGCGGAGCCGGAGGAAAAAATATTACTACAGAAAATATCACAGCTATCCATCTGATCAATATTAAAAGGATCTGCAGACGACGTGAAAATGGAAGATGGTTTGGTTTTGACCAGCAAAAGTTCTTTGACGAGAACCTGACAGCAGATGACATTTCTAAAAAATATAATAAAAATTATTGATAAGAAAAAATAGATTAGACACAGATTAACGCAGATAAAATATGATGAAATATGAAATGAATATTTTGGATAAAAAAATTGCTCAAAGTTATAATAATAAAAATCATCTTAAAGCATAATGAATCATAAATAATCAGCGTTAATCAGCGTTAATCAGCGTCAAAAGCAAGAATATGGATTAAACAGATTTTCACAGAATAAAATTTAACACTGAAAACACCGAAAGCACTGAAAATATGAAAAAGTTAGACAGGATAAACAGGATTGACAGGAAAAAATTGAACTTTGAGAATTTGTGGAGAACCAGCATCAAAAAGAGAAATACTAAATAATAATTCGTGTTAATTCGTATAATTTGTGGATAAAAAAGTCAGTAATAAGTCAGCGAAAATCAGTGGCAAAAAAAATTAGGAGGAGATATGTTAAAATGCCAATTTGAGAAAGATAAACAAACTTTAATCTGTAAATTTTCCGAACGGATGGATTCTGAGAACAGTCCTGCAGCAGCTTTAATGATCGATGAAAAACTGGAAGAACTGCTTAATAAAAATGAAATTCAAATTTCAGTGGAACATTCAAATAAATATGAAAATCTAAAAATCATTTTCGACCTGCAAGATGTAAATTTTGTCTCTTCTGCTTTTATGAGAAATTGCATTATGTTTGCCAAAAAAGTTCAATTGGAATATTTTTCGATTATAAATACACATCCTTTTATCAAAAAAACTTTTAAGATTGCTGGTCTGGATAATATGATGGAAATTTTATAAAATTCCTTCATAAAAATATCTTGATTAAAAACAACTACCTTGAACTTTTGCTCCAAAAAATTTAGGAGAATCAAATGAAAATAAACCTGAAAAACCGTAACTTCTTAACATTATTAGATTTCACACCTGATGAAATAAAATATTTGCTGGAGCTTTCAGCAGAATTGAAAAAAGCCAAATATGAAGGGAGAGAAGTTCAGAAATTAAAGGGAAAAAACATTGCTCTAATTTTTGAAAAAACTTCCACTCGAACTCATTGCTCCTTTGAGGTTGCAGCTTATGACCAAGGAGCACATATCACTTATCTCGGACCAACAGGAAGCCAGATGGGTCACAAAGAAACTATGAAAGATACAGCACGAGTTTTGGGCAAATTGTATGATGGGATCGAGTATCGTGGTTTTGGACAGAACATTGTGGAAGAACTTGGTAAATTTGCTGGTGTTCCTGTTTGGAACGGCTTAACCACCGAATATCATTCCACCCAGGTTCTGGCTGATTTTCTTACTGCCAAAGAATTTTTGAACAAATCATATACCAAAATGGTTTTTACCTACGTGGGAGACGGCAGGAATAATGTGGCAAATTCTCTTATGATCGGAGGTGCAAAGCTGGGTATGGATTTCAGGATTGTTGCACCAAAAGAGGTTCGACCTGAAAATGAACTCGTGAACAAATGTAAAAATATCGCTAATGAAACAGGAGCAACAATCACAATTACAGATAACATCAACGCTGGTGTGAAAAATGCTGATGTGATTTATACAGATGTCTGGGTTTCAATGGGTGAACCAAAAGAGGTTTGGAAACAGAGAATTAAGCTGTTAAAATCCTATCAAGTAAATAGAGAAATGATGGTAAAAACAGGAAAATCTTACACCATCTTTTTACATTGCCTTCCTGCATTTCATAATACAAATACAAAAATTGGAATGGATATATATAATAAATTCGGGATTAAAGAAATGGAAGTTTCCGATGAAGTTTTTGAGAGCTCAGCATCAAAAGTATTTGAACAAGCTGAAAACCGGATGCATACGATTAAAGCTGTGATGGTAGCGACTTTAGGATAAAAAGTAGATTCTCATTACAAAGTCAAAACTTCGTAATGAGAATCAGATATTATTTCTTCTCATTCGCTTGCCTTTCACGGCATATTCTTTCAACTTCACGAAAAGCTACTTTTCCGCTACCCATCAAAGGAATATCTTCAATTACATAAAACTCTTTGGGTATTGCAATGGCAGGCAGTTCTTTTGCCATTTGTTTGAGGACTTTCTTTCTATCAAATTCACCGGTGGCAACAGCAGCTACAACATCGGAACCCTTGGTTGGATTGGGAACATCCACAACACAACAGACCACTTCTTCCGGTAAGAGCTTGTTCAGAACTTCCTCAACCTTTACCAGGGAAACCATCTCACCGCCAACCTTAACGAATCTTCTCAATCTACCGCGATGCCACAGGAATCCATCTTCATCCATCACACCCATATCACCGGTATCATACCAGCCATTATGCATACGAAGTGATGTTTCTTCAATATCTCCCAGGTATCCGACAGAAATCAGATCACCTTTTACAAAAATTTTACCTTCTTCATTTTCAGATAATTCTTTATCGGTTTCTCTATCCAGAATTTTCACCTGAACTCCGGGTAAAGGTTTGCCAATGCTTCCCGGTTTATTTGCTCCGGGTACATTCACAGAGACAACCGGGCTGGTTTCTGTTGCTCCATATCCTTCTAAAATTTCTAAATTGTGTTCTTTAATATAAGTGTTACGAAGTTTATCAGTCAATTTATCAGCACCTGCCATTGCATATCTCACGCAGGAAAAATCTCCTGGTTCTGCCTTTCTTAAATAACCATAGAAAAAAGTGGGAGTTCCAATCATAATAGTAATCTTATATTTTTTCACAGAATCTACTATTGCTTTATAATCCAGAGGATTGGCATGAGCAATAATGGAACATCCGAGAGAAAGAGGAAGCCAGAAATTGGTGGTTAATCCAAAAACGTGGAATAATGGCAATGTGCCTGCAAAAATATCTTTTTCGTTAACATCGATAACATTGGGAACATTAATCAAATTATGAGCGATATTTTTATGGGTTAGTTGAACAGCCTTCGGTTCTTTTTCACTTCCACTGGTAAAAAGAATTACACTTGTTTCATCATCATTTCCATGATTAACAGCAGTTTGCAACATTTTTGTTGGCAGTTTGGACTTAAATAAAGCTCCTAATTTATCAAGAATAGTTATAGAAGGCATGATCTCTTCCAGATAAACCATCCCATCCACATGTTCGCAATTTATTTTGTCACACAACTTCTTACTGGTAATAATAGTTTTGAAACTACATTTTTCCTGTGCATAGATCGAATTTTCCCGAGCTCCGGTGGAATAATTGATCATTACAGGTATTTTCCCAGACATCAAAGCACCGATTACTGAAAGCATACATCCGGCAGAAGTTGGCACCATTATCCCGATATACTTACCTTTGTGTTTCCGAAATTTCTTTGTTAAAATTAATGATGCAATCAGCATTCTCGCGTAAGGAATATCTTTTCCCGTAGCTTGATCATAAACGGCAATTTTTGAAGAATATTTCTTTGCTGTTCCCACAAACATTTCTTGTAATTGCATAAATCCTCCCTGTTTTTTTTGACAGGATTAACAAGATATACCGAATATTTACCATATTAAATTTTATCCTGTAGTTCCTGCTATCTTGTCTAATATTTTTTATAATTTATCATATTCCATCTGCGTCTTTTTTATTTTTTGCCACCCCGATACAGACATACTTCCTTACGGGGCAGGCAGACTTTCACTGACTAATACTGACTTTTTTATCCACGAATTACACGAATTAAACGAATTTTCACAAATTATTACTTAGTCTTTATTTTTTACCACAAAGACACTAAGACACAAAGTTTTATTTTTTCCTGTTAATCCTGTTTAACCTGTCAATTTTATCCGTGCAAATCCGTAACATCCATGTCATCCGTGTTCCTGTTTTTGCCATTGTCTCTCACTGGTTTTATTCCTTTTTCTTAAACAACTCAGAAAAAAAGTTTTCCTCAATATTATGTCAATATTTATTTCATAAGGGTAAAGAAGTTTGGTATGAGAATTATAAGCCACGAAGGGCACGAAAGGGCACCCCGATGCAATCATTCTTCCTTACAGGGCAGGCGAAGAAAAATATTAATCCAATTAATACTGTGTTTACAAACCTTGAAAAGGTTTATAAGGTTTTTCTTCCTGCTACACCATTTTCAATGGTTGATCAATCAGATTATTTCCTTATAGATTCCCACTTCCGTCAAAAGCCGGACACAGTTCGTGGAAATGACAATCTTTTTATGTTCTCTTTATAATAAATCCAATTTGACAAAACAGATGATTGGAAAATCTTAAGCATAGAAAAAATTGGAAGGATTCTTTTTTGAGTAAAAATTTAATTTCCATCGAAAATCTGCAAAAATCATTTTCCGGAAAAGTAATTTGTGAAAATGAATCATTCGGGATTTTTGATAATGAAAAAATTGGATTCATCGGAATAAATGGATGCGGTAAATCAACTTTGCTAAAGATGCTCTTCCACATTGAAGAGCCGGACTTTGGAAAGATAACTTTCAGAAAAGGAATCCGGGTTTGTTATCTTGATCAGGTACCTGAACTCAATCCTGAATTAAGCATTTATGAACATATCTATTTTAGTAACCATCCGGAATTTATATTACTGCGGGAATATCACAGAATTCTGGAAAAAATGGAATTAAATCCTGACTCAGTTTTGCAAACCGAACTTCAAAAGATCATCAGAAAAATGGATGCAAAGAATGTCTGGAAAACTGAGATCAAAGCAAAGTCATTTTTAACAAAATTCGGATTTTCAAATTTCTATGAAAAGATCAAAACACTTTCCGGAGGACAAAAAAGACGTCTCGATCTGGCTCGTGTTTTGATGGATAATCCTGATGTGCTGCTGCTGGATGAACCCACAAACCATCTTGACATCGAAATTATCGAGTGGCTTCAGGATTATCTTTCAAACTATAAAGGAACAGTTATTTTCGTAACTCACGACAGGTATTTTTTGGATGCTGTTTCAGATAAAATTATGGAAATTGAAAATGGAAAAATCAAATTCTACAAGGGAAATTATTCCAATTACATCCGCAGAAAAGAACAGGAACTGATTGATCTGCAACGCAAAGAAACTCGACGTTCTGCTCAATTGAAAAAAGAACTGAAATGGCTGCAAAGAGGAGCAAAGGCAAGAACTTCCAAACCGAAGAATCATCTGGATAGGGTTAAAGAACTCATTGATAAATCTTACCTTTCTGATGATGCTGAACTGGATATTTCGTTCATGATAAAAAGGTTGGGAAAAACAATTCTGGAAATCCAAAATGTGGGTAAAAAATATGGGAACCTGAAACTGTTTATGAACTTTAATCATACATTTCAGAAAATGGAGCGAATCGGAATTATCGGTGCGAATGGTTGCGGAAAAACCACTCTTCTAAAACTGATAACTAACGAAGAAAATCCAAGTTCCGGAAAAATAAAAATCGGTGTAAACACAAAATTTTCATATTTCAAACAAGATATTGATGAGTTCAATAAAGACCAGAGTGTTATAAATTACATCCGGAAATATGCGGATAACATCCGAACAGCTGACAGCACTTTGCATTCTGCTTCCGAAATGCTGAAGAAATTCCTCTTTGCTGGAAAAATGCAACAAAACAAAATTAAAAGTCTTTCCGGTGGTGAACAAAAAAGATTGTACCTGCTTCGCTCTTTGATGTTTGGCTCAAATTTCATCATCCTGGATGAACCTACAAACGATCTGGATATTAAAACCCTCGAGATCCTGGAAGACTATCTCGATGCTTTTAAGGGAAACATTCTCGTAGTTTCACATGACCGGTTTTTTTTGGATAGAGTAGTTGATTATCTTTTTATTTTTGAAGAAGATAAGATTATTAAATTTCCCGGAAATTATTCCGATTATTTGCTGGTAAAGCGTTACAGAGAAGAGATAAAACAGGAAAAGGAAAAAGCTAAAAAAGAGCGGATCAAATCTAAAAAAGATAAACTTTCTTATAAGGAAAAAAAAGAGCTGCAATTTTTGGAAACCGAAATTTCAAAATTGGAATTAAAACAGAAACAATTCGAGCAGAAAATTGAAAATGAAGCAGCAAATCTGAATTATAAAGATTTCACTCCAATCACATCTGAGCTTAAAGAAATTGAAAAAAAGCACACTAAACTTACTGAACGCTGGCTGGAACTGGAAGAGAGAAATTGAACATTGAATATTGAATATTGAAAATTAACATTTCATCATTGTGATAATGGGAATCTAAAATTTGCAACTGATTTGCACTGACTAAAAGAGAAATTCGAAATGTGAAATACACTAATCCGTTTTTTTATTTGACATAATTCTTCTAAAAAAGGAAATTTATTTTTGTAATTAGTTTGAATTTAAATCGATTTTGAATCTAAATATTAAATACTCTAACTAATTCCTAAATGTATTCATCAGCGGAAATCAATTGATAGGTGAAAAATGAAAAGCAAATTAAAACTAACCAAAGAAGCTAAAGAAAAAGCAATCGAAGATATTAAGAATTTCTTTCTGAATGAGAGAGATGAAGAAATTGGAAACCTGGCATCATCTATTCTCCTGGATTTTATAATTGAGAAAATTGCACCTGCATTTTACAATCAGGGTCTTGAAGATGCAATATCATTTATGAAAGAAAGAGTTGAAGATATGTATGGTTTGGAGATAGTGGAATAAAAACTTGATAAATTTTCATCAAGTCAGGAGGTATCAGATGAAAAAGCTTTTAAGTGTGATTGTTTTAATGCTGGTTATGATAGTGCTTTCCAATGTTCAAGCAGTTGATATCACTATTCGTACTAGTCAGGGAGGATTGCACGACAAACGTGCACCAGAAAATTCACTCGGCGGAGGACAAGTAGCTCTCGATGTAAAGCTGAATAACCTGCCGATTGTGCTCTCGCTCGCTGGTGAATATTACAAGAAAGGTCGTGATGCAATTGAACCTTACGAAATACAAGGTATGACTGTAATATATGTTCTCTACACTGCTCCTATATTTAAAAATTGGAAGTCGAATTATTATTTTGGTCCAGGAATTGGTTTTATGAGAGTTCCAAAAGTAAATTCCAATTCAACTGAAAAGGGTATTGCATTCGATGCTGCTGCAGGAATCAATATTAAAGCTTTCTGGAAAATTGGAATCTATGCAGAAGGCAAGTACATTTACAGCAGCAAAACCGTAAACAATATAAAAGTAATTGATTTCAGTGATGTAGGTTTGTCAATAGGTTTTTTACTTAATTTTGGCTGGTGATAGTTCTTATGTTGTTTAACTAAATGATAAATATCAACTTAACTTATCCGGCAGCTGCCGGATAAGTTAAGTCTCATTCCTTCATAATTTCCACTTTGCAGACAAACACGAAAAAAGGATAATAAAATTATTTGTCTTCTTTCTCTTCTTCTTTTTTCTTTTCGATATTAATAATTTCAATGGTAAACTTGGAAGCAACTGCAGCTAAAGCCCCGATTGCAGCCCAGGCAGGAGCCAGAAGAACTCCAACCACTCCCACAGTGATAGGAATTTCCAGATAAGTTTTACCTTCATCATTTTTGATGATAATTCTTCTTACATTGCCAGCGTGAAGAACTTCTTTGATCTTTTTTAAAAGATCCTCACCTTTAACTCTAAATACTTTCTTTTTTTCTTTAGTTTCCATCTTTTACCTCCTATGAAAATTTATGATATTTTTCAGTAAAATCTTTTCCAGTTCGTATTGCTTTCAAGTTGGCTTCCACCACTTTTTCACCTTTTTTCCCAAAAATGAATTTTATGCCATGCTCCAGCTTAACAAAAGGTAAATCTAAAAAACTGGAAGCTGCGCCCAGAACCACCATATTCATTGAGCGGCTTACACCCAGATCTTTGGCGATACCGTCAGCATCTATTGCCACATGATTCTGGATTGCTTTTACTTCTTCCATCAGCTTTTCTAAATCCGGATAATTCGGGATATTCACGAATGGTTTGGTATTTGTGATCAGCCAACCATTCTCGGAAAGATATGGTTTGTAACGTAATGCCTCCATTGGTTCCACGGAAATAATCATATCTGCCCCACCGTGCGGTATCAGGTCGGAATAAATTTCTTTATCTGAAATCCTGAGATGAGATTGCACATCTCCACCACGCTGAGACATTCCGTGTACCTCCGCTTGTTTCAGGTTCAAATCCGATTCAATAGCTGCATATCCAATGATGGTGGCAATGGAAAGAATTCCCTGTCCACCAACTCCTGCCAGAATTATATCTTTTTTCATCATTGTCTCCTTAATTTTTTTTGCCACTGACTTACACTGACTTACACTGACTTTTTATCCACGAATTACATAAATTTACACAAATTATTATTTAGTTTTTATTTTTTTGCCACAGTTTATCACCTGTCTTCGTTACACTACGACACGGCAGGCTGACTTAAAACTGACTTTTTCCCTTCATCCTTCAACATTCCTTATTGGATATTCATTATAAAAAATATTCGGTGCTTTCGGTGTTTTCAGTGTTGAATTATATTCCTTGAAAATCCGTGTCATCCGTGTTATCCGTGTGCTATTTTTTCTTCCTTTTAGCAAAAACATGAATACAAGGTCGCTTGGGAATGATCACAGACACTCCATTATATTCAATCTCTTCTTTAACGACTTTCACATTCTCTTCATGATTCTTACTGAGAGGAACAATAACTCGAATGTGTTCTTTTTCAACTCCAATTCCTTCACAAATCTGCTCGATCCTGCCTGTAACTTGTGAATCTTGCATACCTGTCATTGCAGTAATATCATTATCCATGATGATGATAACAACGTTGGATCTGGATAGCACTGCATCCAAAAGAGGAGTCATTCCAGAGTGACCAAATGTGGAATCGCCAATAGCAGCAATAGCCGGAAATAGACCTGCATCAGCGGCACCAACAGCCATTGAAACGGAAGCACCCATATCCACGCAAGTATTAATGGCATGATATGGCGGCAGGAATCCGAGTGTGTAACATCCGATATCAGAGAACACATGCCCTTGTCCGTATTTTTCTATCGCGGAATTCAAAACTTTGTATGTATCAATATGAGGACAGCCAATGCACAATGCAGGCGGTCTTCCAGCAACAACTTCGGGAATTGCCTGGCTGGGTATCTTTGGAAGTTTGAGAGCTTGCCGCACAATCTGTGGATTAAGTTCACCATCACATGGCAGGGTTCCATCCAGTCTTCCTTTGATCTTCTTGTTTCCAAGAAAACCTTTCAGCATTTCTTCTACAAGCGGCATTCCTTCTTCCATAACTAATATTTCGTCACATTCGGAAGTTATCTTTTCAATCTGCTTTTTGGGAATAGGATACTGACCAATCTTCAGCACAGGATGTGGACATTTACCGTCCTCATAATTTTCCATCAAATAGTTAAAACCCAATCCACAAGCAATGATACCAAGGGATTTATCATCGCTATCAATGTATTTATTGAAAGGTGAATTCTCCGATTCTTTTACCAAATCCTTCTGGATAGAAAGCAAGTGTTTATACTTTTTACGGGCAAAAGCCGGCAGCAGCATAAACTGGTTCGGATTTGTAGGTAAATGCATTCCATTTTCTTTAAGAACTTCACGACGTTTCACACCGGCACGGGAGTGAGCCAACCTTGTAGTAACCCTCACCATTACCGGAAGATGATATTTTTCTGAGATTTCATAAGCCAGGAAAGGCATCTCGTATGCTTCCTGCTGGTTGGAGGGTTCCAATGCAGGCATCAAAGCAAACTTGGCATAATACCGTGAATCCTGTTCATTTTGAGATGAGTGCATGGATGGGTCATCTGCAACTGCAACGATCACTCCTCCATTTGCTCCGGTCAAAGCTGAATTCATATATGGATCTGCTGCCACATTAAGACCCACATGTTTCATGGTTACAATCACTCTTTTCCCTGCATAAGACATTCCCAGGGCTTCTTCCATAGATGTCTTTTCGTTTGCAGACCAGGTTCGATGAACATCTCTCTCTATCGCTTCCGGGTTACGCTGAATATATTCCACGATCTCCGTAGAAGGAGTACCAGGATAACCATAAGCACCAGATAAACCCGCATCCAGAGCACCCTGAGCAATAGCTTCATCACCCAAAAGCAGTAACTTCTTCATAATTTGCTCCTTTTTTTTGCCACAGACTTTCTATGATTAATACTGACTTTTTATCCGCGAATTACACGAATTTACACAAATTATTATTTAGTCTTTATTTTTTTTGACGCTGATTCCCCACAAAGTAACAAAGACATAAAGTTATATTTCTTATTTGTGACTATCCGTAACAGCCGTGTCATCCGTGTGCTATTTTCATAATTAATCATAACTATCTGCGTCTAACTCTTTTTTTTGTTTATTTTTTTCCATAAAATAAATATTAAAAAATCTTACAAGCTTTTTATTTGACATATAAGAAATGGTTAAATTCCTTGAATTTAGGAAATGTTTAAATCTGAGAATTAAATGATTTTCTCGATTATTAAGGATTTTTAAATGAAGAATAACTCAAACTTTCTTGCCAAGCTTGAAAGATTTGTTTTTGAAAACAAGTTGATAAAAACCGGAGATAAAGTTCTGGTCGGCTTTTCCGGTGGAGCAGACTCAACTTCTCTACTTTTAGGACTCTGGCATTTAAAATCCAGGTATAGATTTTCAATTTTAGCTGCTCATATAAACTATAATTTACGAGGAGAGGATTCGATTAATGATGAAGAATTTGTGAAAAATTTCTGCTTTAAGAGGAATATCTCGCTGGTAATAAAGAGTGTTACTTTAAAATCAGAAAGCAACCTAGAAAACAAAGCTCGAGAGCTCAGGTTTAAATATTTCAACAAAATCGCAAATCTATATAAAATCAATAAAATTGCCTTAGGTCACAATAAAAACGATCAAGCTGAAACAGTGATTCTGAGGTTATTCAGAGGAGCAGGTTTAACAGGTTTGAGAGGAATAAAACCAATTAATGACCACATCATTCATCCGCTACTTCCCTTTTCCCGGCGGGAAATTTTAGATTTTCTTAAAAAGGAAAATGTACACTGGAGAGAAGACTTATCAAACCAAGAAAACATCTTCAGCCGCAACAAAGTCCGCAACGAATTACTTCCCTGGATCACCAAGAACTTGAATACTAAAGTGATTGATAAATTGTTCGGTACATCATCAATTTTGGGAGAAATGGATGATATTTTGAGAAATCTGGCTAATCATAGAATTTCAAAAGCTCTGATTAAACATCCTCAAAATGATTTTCGGCTTTCTCTGGAAACACTTAGAAAAACAAAATCAATTTTAAGATTTTATATTTATCGTGAAATTTATAAACGACTTTCTGGTGACGAAAAAGATTTTTACCAGAAAAATTTTGAAGAAATCGAATCTATCATTTACACTCATGGCAGTAAAAAAATAATCCTTCCTAAAAATGTTTATGTATTCAAAGAATATAATGATTTAATTTTCGGTAATGTATACGAGCTGGAAGAGATCGATGTTCAAAACAAACGGGAAATCGTCAGTTTAAGAAATCGGTTTACTTTTGAAGATTATCGGATAATCATGAAAAATCTGAAAAAAATTCCTCATAAACGTTATCTTTTCGAGGATAAAAAAATAACATACATCGACTTAGATAAAACCTCCTTTCCCATAACAATCAGACATCGTCAACCAGGAGATAGATTCTATCCTTTTGGCATGAAACACTCCAAAAAGTTAAAAGATTTTTTCATTGACGAAAAAGTACCTAAATTTGAGAGAGATAAAGTTTTGCTGTTCTGTGACAATGAGAAAATTTTGTGGATTGCAGGCATGAGAATTGATAATAGGGTTGCTGTTACGGGTTCGACTAAAAATATTCTGAAATTGAAAATTGAAAAAATCGCATCTCATAAAGCCAGACCTGCAGAAAGATTTAAAAAGAGGAAATAGAGATTATGGAAAAAGATATTTTAAGAATCCTTCTATCGGAAGAACAGATTCAAAAAAAAGTATGTGAACTTGGAAAGCAGATTTCCAGAGAATATAAGGGCAAAAATCCGATTATGATATGCATTTTAAAAGGTGCTGTTTTTTTTCTGACAGATCTGCTGAACAATATCACAGAACCTTTGGAAATTGATTTTTTTTCTCTTTCCAGTTACGGAACCAGCACAAAATCTTCGGGTGTTGTAAAAATCAGAAAAGATATTGATACGGATATTTTGAATCGTCATGTGATAATCGTGGAAGATATTGTTGATAGTGGACTTACATTGAAATATATTTATGATTATTTAGAAAAGCACAATCCTGCTTCTGTGAAAATATGTGTACTTTTAGATAAACCCCAAGCTCATGAAATTGATATTAAAATCGATTTTCTTGGATTTGAGATTGGTAACGATTTCGTTGTGGGATATGGTTTGGATTACTCAGAAAAATATCGTAATTTATCTTATATAGGAATTTTAAAAGAGGAGATATATTCCTGATGGAAAATAATAATAATAATAACCAAAAAAAACAACCGGATAAAGAAAAAAAGTTTTTCCCTAAAATGAAAAAATATCAATCCATAACTTTCTGGGTTGTAATAATTCTTTTCTTAATCTTTTTTTATCAGATGAATAAAAATTTGAGTGGAAAAATCCAACAAATTTCTTACACTGAATTTATCACAATGGCAGCAAATGGAGAAGTTTTATCTGCAGTCTTCAATGGCAAAGATGTGAATCTTACAGATATTAACAATACAAAATATACCACTTATCTACCTTTTGAAGATTCGGATCTGGTAAAAGAATTGTCTGCTTCCGGAGTGATTGTCTTTTCTCAAAAACCATCAAGAGTTCTGGGAATGATATTTTCCTGGTTACCTTTTCTTATTTTCATTGGATTCTGGTTTTTCATGATGAAAGGCATCCGAGGTGGTGGTGCAGGGCAGGCATTTAGTTTTGGTAAAAGCAAGGCTCGTTTATCTGTGGGTGGTAAAACCAAAGTAACCTTTAAAGACGTTGCCGGAGTGGATGAAGCAAAAGAAGAACTTGAGGAGATCATTGAATTTCTTAAAGCTCCTGAAAAATTCCAGCGTCTGGGCGGTAGGATTCCACGAGGTGTTTTGCTTTTAGGAAGACCCGGAACAGGAAAAACTTTACTGGCGAAAGCAGTTGCGGGTGAAGCGAATGTACCGTTTTACAGCATAAGTGGTTCAGATTTCGTAGAAATGTTCGTGGGAGTTGGTGCTTCCCGGGTTCGAGATATGTTTATGCAGGCAAAGAAAAATGCTCCCTGTATAGCTTTTATTGATGAGATCGACGCTGTAGGACGTCACCGTGGTTCTGGTTTGGGTGGTGGTCATGATGAACGTGAGCAGACTCTTAACCAGCTTTTGGTTGAGATGGATGGATTCGATCCGAATGATTCTGTGATCATCATAGCAGCTACAAACAGACCGGATGTTCTGGACCCTGCTCTTTTGCGTCCCGGAAGATTTGATAGACAGGTTATTGTGGACCTACCGGATATAAAAGGAAGAGAAGCAATTCTGAGGGTTCATACAAGAAAACTTCCCATTGCCAAAGAAGTGAAATACAGTCTTATTGCTCGTGGAACTCCCGGTTTCAGTGGAGCTGATCTGGCAAACCTGGTAAACGAAGCTGCTCTGATGGCAGCACGTAAAAATAAGAAAAAAATTGAAATGGATGATTTTGAAGAAGCAAAGGATAAAGTTACCCTTGGTAAGGAACGTAAAAGCAAAGTGATTTCTGAAGAAGATAAAAAAATTACTGCATTTCATGAAATTGGACATGTTTTATGCTCGATGTTTTTAGAAAAAGTGGAACCAATTCATAAAGTAACAATCATACCAAGAGGATTCACAGGTGGTGCCACGCATATGCTGCAAACAGACAGAACCTATTACACGAAAAGCTATCTCGAAGAGTCGATCATCGGTTTAATGGGTGGCAGATGCGCCGAAGAAATTGTTTTCAATGAGATCTCATCCGGAGCTTCTTATGACATTCAAAATGCCACAGCTATAGCAAAAGATATGGTTTGTAAATTAGGAATGAGCGATAAAATCGGACCTATGACAGTGGCAAATAAAGAAACTCAAATCTTTTTGGGAAGAGATATATCTCAACATGAAACTATCAGCGAAGACACTGCCAAGTTAATCGATGCTGAAATCAGAAGTATTATTGCAATTGCTTACAAAGAGTCGAAGAAAATACTGATGTCAAGAAAGGAGCTGCTTAATAAATTAGCAGAAGCCCTTTTGGAAAAAGAAACTCTAAATTCGGACGAACTGTATAAACTCACTTTAGAAAATGTTAAGGGTGAAGATATTGAATTTATCAAAAATAAATTCAAAAAAGTTCAGGAAATGAAAATTGATATTAACAAACCAGAAAAGAAAAAAAAAAGAAGAAAGAGAAAAAAACCGGTTGAAAAAAAAACTGACTCAATCCAGAAGAAACCTGAATCTGAAAAAAAAGAAACTATTAATACTGATAAGAAGTAATAAATTTTGGCTCTTTAAAGAATTGAATAGGTAAGCGAAGAATAATATCCAATATCCAACACGGAATATCCAAGTATGAAGGAAAAAGAAATGAGAGAAAAGAATAAAGAAAATAATCAAAAGAAGTTCGTTTTATAGGAATGTCTTATTGATTATGCGACTTAGAAATATTACGGTTTCTGATAATTTATTAAATATCTAACGGGATGAATAAATTGAAAACCCTGAAAAAGTCTCTTTCAAACATTCATACATTTGAATCTTTCAGGGTTGGGATGAAACTGAAACCTGAATGAAAAACACAATACCGGCGAAATACACAAAAGAACGCGAAAAATAGACTACCATTTAGAAGTTTATTCTTTCGTGATTTTCGCGTGTTTAGTGGGAGAAAAAATGATCGATATGAAAGGAACCACAATTATTGGGATCAAGAAAGGTAAAGAAGTTGCGATTGGCGGTGATGGACAAGTAACTCTCGGTAATGCTGTAATCAAAGCTACTGCACAAAAAATCCGTAAACTTCATAATGGTAAAGTACTTGCAGGTTTTGCAGGTGCAACTGCTGATGCATTTACTCTCTTTGAAAAATTTGAAGGGAAACTCAAGGAATTCAAAGGTAACCTGAAAAAAGCAGCAGTAGAGCTGGCAAAAGATTGGCGTTCAGATAAAATCCTGCGTAGATTGGAAGCGATGATAATCGTGGCTGATGAGGAAGCCTTGCTCGTGATCTCCGGTAATGGTGATGTCCTGGAACCGGATGATGGAATAATCGCTATTGGTTCAGGTGGGAATTTTGCACTTGCTGCTGCCAGAGTTTTATCTAAACATACAAAATTATCTTCCCGGGAAATCGTGGAAGAATCATTAAAAATTGCAGCAGATATCTGCATTTATACAAATAATAAAATTGAGGTTCAAACTTTATGAAGAATGAATTGATGAAACACTTCACTCCTACAAAAATCGTTAAAGAACTCGATAAATACATCATCGGACAGGATAAGGCAAAAAAAGCAGTTGCAATTGCTCTGCGAAATCGGTGGAGAAGACAGCAGGTTCCCGGTGAACTTCAAGAAGAAATCATGCCGAACAACATCATTTTGATAGGTCCTACAGGTGTGGGAAAAACAGAAATCGCACGCAGACTTTCCAGGTTGGCAAATGCTCCTTTCATCAAAGTGGAAGCATCAAAATTCACTGAAGTCGGTTATGTGGGACGCGATGTCGAATCTATGATTCGTGAACTTATCAATATTGCTGTGAATGATGTTCGCACAGAAATGACAAAGAATGTTCAGGAAAAGGCTGCTTCTAATGCCAGGGAAAAATTAGTGGATATTCTTTATCCTGCTCCTCCTGTTGCTCCCAATGAAACTGAAGAAGAAACAAAAAAACGAACTGAAAGATATAATCGTATCCGCAAAAAAATGCAGAAATTATTGGATGAAGGTGAACTGGATAATCGAGAAGTTGAAGTTACACAGGAAAGAGCAAGAGCTTCACATATCGAGATTTTTTCTCAAACAGGATTGGAAAATATCGATCTCCAACTTGGTGATATGATGGCTGGATTCCTTCCCATGAGAAACGGTCAGAAGAAGAAAAAAATGAAAGTCTCGGAAGCTATAAAACACCTTACGGATGCAGAATCTCACAGGTTGATTAATAAAGATAAAGTTGCAGCTGAAGCTAAAAGAAGAGTGGAAAATGACGGAATAATATTTATCGATGAAATAGATAAAATAGCTGCCAGACGCGACTCGCATGTTGGTGCCGATGTATCACGCTCCGGTGTGCAAAGAGACTTGCTGCCAATTGTAGAAGGTTCGAATGTGCCTACAAAATATGGTATTATAGATACTTCTCATATTCTTTTTATCGCTGCCGGTGCTTTTACTGTGGCAAAACCAAGCGACCTGATCCCTGAAATGCAGGGTCGTTTTCCTATCCGTGAAGAACTCAGCAGCCTTACAAAATATGATTTCGAAAAGATCCTGGTTCATCCTAAGAATTCTCTTACAAAGCAGTATACTGCTCTTTTCAAATCTGAAAATGTTAATCTTGTTTTTAGAACCGAAGCTATTTCCGAAATCGCTTTTTTTGCTGCCCTGGCAAACGAAAAAATGGAAGATATCGGTGCTCGCAGACTTCATACTGTGATGAATGCTCTTTTGGATAATTACCTTTTCGATATGCCGGATAAAAAAATCAAAAGGGTTGTAATAACCAAAAACACTGTTGAGAAAAAACTGAATAAAATTATAAAAGACGAAGACCTTTCAAAGTATATTTTGTGATGAATATCAGCTCATATTCTTTCGGACAAATTATCATCGATAAAAAAGAATATAATTCGGATGTTATTATTTATCCTGAAAGAATCGATTCTTCCTGGTGGAGAAAAAAATCGCATTCAGTCTTTCTTGATGATATTCCTGAAATTCTGAATAAGAATCCTGAAACAATAATTTTTGGGACCGGATTTTATGGAATGATGAAAATCGAAAACCAGGTTAAAGAGGAATGCACAAAAAGAGGAATTAATTTAATTATCGAGAAAAGTGGAAAAGCCGTGCAAATCTTTAATGAATTAAACAAAGAACACAAAGTTATATGTGCTTTGCATTTGACGTGTTGAAATAAAATGGAAAATTTATTAACGATAAAACAGGCAAGCGAATGGGCTTCTGAACACTACCAAAAAAATATCACTCCATCCAATATCATATATTTAATGCAATATGGACATTTGAGAAAAATTGGGAATAACAGTAACACAAAAATTCCTTTAGAAGATTTAATTGAATATTATGATTCTCGTTCGTTAAGTATGATTGAGAAATGGAAAAATAAATCGGGAGATGATTTAAACTGGTCTCTATCTTTCGATCAATACAGCGAAAAGGAAAGAACAAAACACGTTCATAGACTACATCCTTATAAAGGAAAATTCATTCCACAGCTTGTAGAATATTTTTTAAATGATCATATTAACGATTTTAAGAAAGAAGTTTTTTTCCAATCAGGGGACATTGTATTAGACCCGTTCTGTGGGAGTGGAACAACTTTGGTACAAGCCAATGAATTAGGAATAAATGCAATTGGAATCGATGTTTCCAAATTCAATTCTTTAATCAGTAATATCAAGATTAAAAAACATGATGTTTTCGATATACAAAATGAAGTAAGAAAAATTACTCAATTATTTGCTGAATTTATTCATAACTCGAAATCTGTAAAATTTGAACAAAATCTATTATATGAATTAAATAAATTTAATAATAAGTTTTTCCCATCGCCGAGTTTTAGATACAAAGTTAGAAAGAAAGAAATCAATGAATGGAAATTTGGAAGGCAAAAGGAAATAGAATTTAGAAAGGTATTTCAGCAACTAATTGAAAAATTCGATCTTCAAATCCATCAAGATAAAAATGAAACATTCTTAGATAAATGGTATTTAAAACCTGTTCGTAACGAAATTAGCTTTGTCTTAAAATTAATTAATGAAATCATTAATCCTGATACAAGAAATGTTTTGAAAATAATTTTAAGCAGAACTGTTCGCTCTTGCAGAGCTACAACACATTCAGACCTGGCAACCCTGATAAAACCTGTTACTGAAACTTATTATTGTCATAAGCATTACAAAATCTGTAAACCTTTGTTTTCGATTTTCAGTTGGTGGCAGAGATACTGCAAGGACACAATTAACCGATTATCAGAATTTGACCAATTACGAACAAATACACATCAATTCTGTTTAACGGGTGATTCAAAATATATTGATATATTTACGGAACTAAATAAAGATAACAATAAATTAGCAGATTTAATTAATAAGAAAAAAATCAAAGGAATATTTTCAAGTCCACCTTATGTTGGGTTAATCGATTATCATGAGCAACATGCTTATGCTTATGACCTTTTTGGATATGAAAGACAGGATGATTTAGAAATCGGACCACTTTTTAAAGGAAGAGGAAAAGAAGCCAGAGCATCTTATATCGAAAGTATTTCTCAAGTTCTTATTAATTGTAAACAATATTTAGCAGACGATTATAGTATCTTTCTGGTAGCAAATGATAAGTTTGATATGTATCCAACAATTGCTAATAAAGCGGAAATGAAAATAGTAAACAAATTTAAAAGACCTGTATTAAGCCGGGTGGAAAAAGATAAATCTGCTTATTCTGAAACAATTTTCCATATGAAGGAGAAATAGATGTTATCAAATAAAATAAAAGAACAAATTGCTCATGAGGTTATCAAAACACTTTACTCACGATTTGAGAAATTTCCCGAAAATGCGGATGATAATAGGAATGCACCTTTTCATGAAGCTTTCTTAAATGCATTCTCAGACAAATTAGAAAATCATGTTACGAATATACCATATTTTATTAGTCTAAGTTCATGGCTCCATGGCTTGAATACTACATTAGGTCAATCTTTCTTTGAGAATGTAGCAAACATATTATCTAGTGGTTATAAGAAATCTTTCACAAATAAATATAATAGTTTACTAAAAATCCATAATAGACAAAAAGAACGAATACATGAAATCATTACGAATCTTAAAAATGCTAATGCAACTCCAAATCTTATTGATGAAGATAATCAATTATTTGACAATGAACTATCCCCAAACAGTGATGCTAATAATTTTACAGTAGATGTTTTTTTTGAAGATGAGGACAGTATTGTTGCTGTAGAATTAAAATCCGTTAGACCTAATGCAGGTGAAATGAGAGGTGAAAAACAAAAAATTCTTGAAGCTAAGGCTGCATTATTCTTCGAATTTCCAAATAAAAATATTAAATACTATATCGGATTTCCATTTGATCCTACAAGCAATACAGAACTTGAATTTAATAAAACACGTTTTCTTAATTATCTAATTGATGGTAATAAATATTTTGCTCATGATGAAGTACTTTTATCAAGTGAACTATGGGATTTTTTATCTGACGACACTAATACGATGCGACAAATTCTGGATGTAATAAATTCAATCGCAACACCTCAATTCATGGATAATTATAATAATATTGAAAGTGCTACTGATGAATATCTGAGAATATTAGAAAATTGGTTTCAATTTAATGAAAAAGATATCGTCCAAAATTATCCCGCAATCAAAAATATAATTGAAGAGAATTCTGGATTACATCGGAAATTTAAACAACCTCTATTTAAGAAAGAAAAGTATAATGTAGCAAGAAAAGAAGCTTTGTTAAATATTTTATAATTTAGGAGTAAGCATGAAAAAAACTTTTATCTTTACCATTTTAATTTTAAGTCTTTCATTTTTAAATGCAGAAGTAATTTCAGTCGAACTTCCAGAGGTTGACACATTAATTCTTGAACCTTACGCAACTTTCGATTACGAAGAAATCGATGAATCATCTGCAATCATCAAAAGTAGGGTTTGGGAAAATGTATATTGGACCTTGAACGATTCCGGTGATGAAGCACGAATTTTTCCATTTTCAAAAGATGGAAAAGTATTGCGTGCAGAATGGTACAAAGAAGAAGCGGGAGTCTATATTCTGGATGCAGTGAACGTAGATTGGGAAGACATGGCAACTGACAATAATGGAAACCTGATAATCGGAGCTTGCGGGAATAATGAAAATGCGAGACGTGATCTAGCGATTTATATTTTTAAAGATCCATATCCTCTATTTACCGGCAAAACCAGGATTTTTCAGACCATTCCATTTTATTATCCTGAGCAAACAGAATTTCCTGCTAATCCAAATAATTTCGATTGCGAAGCAATTTTCTGTGCTTTCGATAAAATTTACCTTCTTACCAAAAACCGTGCTGACACAAATACAACCCTTTATCGCTTTGATTCTTTAGACCCATTAAAAGATAATCCTATTACAAAAATCGGAACATTTAATATAGGTGGTATGGTTACTGCTGCTGATGCAAGTGCTGATGGAACGAAATTAGCGATATTAACCTACACTTCTGTTTGGTTATTCGAAAGCGAAACTGATGATTACTTTCATGGAAAATTTTCCTGGCTGCCAATAAGTGCAAAACAGTGTGAAGCAATTTGTTTTGATGAAAACAAATTGATTATAACAAATGAACAAATGGAATTATTTGAAATTCCTTTAGAAGATTTAATCAGAATAAAATAGGAGGAAATTATGAAAAAGATTATTGCTTGTTGCGGTATAATTTGCAGTGAATGTCCTGCTTATATTGCTTTCAAAAACGATGATGATGCATTAAGAGCTAAAACTGCTGAAGATTGGTCGAAAATGTTCAATGCTTCCATTCAACCTGAAAATATTAATTGTGTGGGCTGCATTGTAAAAGAAGGAATTCATTTCAGCCATTGTTTCGAGTGTGAAATCAGAAAATGCTGCCAGGAAAAAAATATTGAGAATTGTGCTTTATGTGACCTGTTTCCCTGCAAGAAAATTTTAGATTTCTTCAAATTTGTTCCGGATGCAAAATCTACACTTGAGAGCATCCGTAATAAATAGGTTCTGTCTACATTCACTCCTGATTGTGAGCGTTTAACAAATATCAAACAAGATTGTTTGATTTACGGATTAATACATTCTGGTTACTAAGTTCCAGCTTAGTTCCACCAGATTCTTATTCCCAAATTGGGTCTTGAGAACAAGTTGTACGTGATTTCATTCACAATTTAAGGAATAAATATTGAGTCAGCCAGGTCTTGATCTTACCAAAGGCAATTTACTTAGTCGAACCTGAAAAAGTAGTATTCACTAGTAGACTAAATTACATAACTCAGATGCAAATATTTTATTTTCGGTTGTCTTCCACAATAAAATCGAAAATCCGAGTAAGATTTTATGATTTTGAGGATGCAATACAACAAAACAAAAAAAATAGACACAATGTGTCTATATATGGTTCTGAGATTATATCCGCATGCTGATAACACAACATTGATCTGATCTCCAGCTTTGCCTTTCAAATAATTACGATCAAGACGGTGCTCATTCTTAAGATGACTAATATCTGCTTCTATCACACTCCGACGATTGTACCATTTCCG